>JANOFD010000448.1:0-4439 GCA_031413455.1 Rhodobiaceae bacterium | reverse complement strand
CAAGGCATGGTTCTCGGGATCGCGCCGGGCGCTCACGGATCGCACACTGCTTTGGTCCTTTCTCGGCCTGCCCCTGCTGCCCCTGAAAATCGTCGGTGGCATTCATTGGGAGGCGGCGAAACTATGGCTCAAAGGCATGCGGCCGGTGACGCGACCCGCAACTCCGGCGCCAACCACCACGTTCGCCAAGTCGGCCAGAGGTGACAAATGAGCGCCGCAACCATCGTGGGTCGAAGCGGTGCGCTCGACTGCTTGATCACAACTTTCTCAGGGAGCGCAGCTCAATGAGGATCATTCCCCGTTGTATCGTTGAAACACGCTGGCAACAGGCCATTGCGCGCATCGAGTTCGGAGAACTGACATTCGTGGAGCCCGACGGTACGGAGCACACGGTCACGGGCTCCAAGCCCGGCCCTCGGGCGCGCTTTGTCATCAAGGAATGGGATGTGCTGCACCGCTTGGCGGCGCGCGGCGATATTGGACTTGGCGAGGACTACATTGCCGGCGCCTGGGAGACCGATGACATCGAGGCGTTGATCTCCCTTTTTGTCTTGAACCTCGATCACTTCGAAGATTTCGCGCACGGCGATTTCCTGAATCGCCTAAGCTTTGTGCTGCTCAATACGCTTGTGCGCCGCAACAGCCTGTCCGGCAGCAGGCGCAACATCGAAGCCCACTACGATGTCGGCAATGATTTCTATTCGTTGTGGCTCGACGAAACGATGACCTATTCTTCAGCGCTGTTCAAAGCGCAAGACGTTGCCCTCGGCGATGCGCAGCGATCCAAGTATGCGCGCATTCTGGACAAGTTCGCGAGCCCGCGTGCGGCCGTGCTCGAAATCGGTTCCGGCTGGGGCGGCTTTGCGGAAATGGCGGCAGCATCGGGTCACGACGTCACGGGTCTGACGATATCTCCCGCGCAACACGACTTCGCGACCAAGCGGCTGGGCGCGAAGGCCGACATCCGCCTGCAAGACTATCGCGAAGCCAAAGGCGCCTACGACATGATCGTCTCGATCGAAATGTTCGAGGCCGTAGGCGAGCGCTATTGGCCGCACTATTTCCAAACCGTTTCCCAACGCCTGAAGCGCGGCGGACGCGCGATGATCCAAACCATCACCGTGCACGACGACGTCTTCCCGCGCTACCGCACGCGAAGCGACTTCATCCGCCAATATGTGTTCCCCGGCGGCATGCTGCCGTCGATCGCCCGCTTTCGCGAGGAAGCATCGCGGGCGGGTTTGAAGGTGCTGGACGCCTTTCCGTTCGGTAAGCACTACGCGCGCACTCTGCGCGCTTGGTCGGAGCGCCAGCGCAGGGCAGAGAACGAGATTCGCGCGTTGGGCCACGACGACGGTTTCCTTCGCAATTGGCAATTCTACCTCGGCATGTGTGCCGCGGCCTTTGAAGTCGGACGGACGGATGTTTATCAAGTGGAGCTTGCACATGCGTAAGAATCTGATTGCAGCAGCTGTCGCTCTTGCGGTGACGGCCTCGGCATTGGCCATGACGCGCCCCGCCGAGATCGCCGGCTCAATCAACGCGACAAGGCCCTATGGTTCCGGTTCGTTAAGCTGGTTGTTTCTGACCGCCTATGACGCCAGCCTTTGGACCGATGCGCCGCAATGGTCGATGAACGAGCCCTTTGCCTTGACGCTGGTCTACCGCATGTCGTTCTCGACCGAAGAACTTGTCGACCGGACGATCAACGAGATGAAGGCAATTGCACCGGGCATCGCGAACGCAAGGCTCGACCGTCATCGTGCCGCGCTGTCGCGGGCGTTTCCGTCAGTCAAATCCGGCGATCGCATTACAGCGCTCCACACACCAGGCGCAGCGGTGCGCTTCTTCCACAACGGCAAGCCGGCTGGCGACAGCCAAGATGCGACACTCGCCGAACCGTTCTTTGCCATTTGGTTGTCGCCCAAGACACCCGAACCGAAGCTGCGCGCAGCGCTGTTGCGGCTTCCCGGTTAGCAAGGCGTGAAACCAGCACTGAGCGAGTCCGTGAGCGCAAGCGCCCCGCGACGATTGCCCTTTGCGATGTTGGCTGCCTATGGCGCGCCGGCGGTTGCACTGGCGATTATGCTTCTGCCGACTTACGTCTTCATTCCGGCCTTCTACACCCAGATTTTGGGCCTGCCGCTCGATTTGGTCGGCTACATCATCATCGGATCGCGCGTCTTCGACGCCGCCACCGATCCGTTGATCGGCCATTGGAGCGACCGCACGACAGGCCGCTTCGGCCGGCGAAAGCCTTGGATCCTCGCCGGTACACCGCTTGCCATTGTGGCCGTCGTCGTCCTCTTTGTGCCGACATCAACCCCGTCGCTCGTGCAGTTTGCAGTTGGACTCTTTGCCCTCACGCTCGCATGGACGATAATGACGCTGCCCTACAACGCCTGGGGAGCGGAACTGTCGGGCGACTATCACGAGCGCACGAAGATCGCTGGCGTGCGTGAAGGCGTCGGGCTTTTCGGCACGCTGCTCGCGGCTTCGACGCCCACCATCATGGGCTTGATGGGTTACGCCGACCCGCGCCTTCACATGATGGCGCTGGCCGCATTGATCGTGGTGCTGCTTGTGCCCACCATCGCCTGGGCCACACTCGCAGTGCCCGAGGTCCAGCCGCTCTCGCGCATGCGTGTCACATGGCTCATGGGGCTGAGGGCGATAGCTGACAACAAACCGTTCCGCCGCTTGATTACCGCGTACCTGCTCAACGCCTTCGCCAACGGATTGCCTGCAACGCTGTTCCTGATCTTTGTCGCCCATGTCGTCGGTGCGCCCGAAGCCTACGGTCCGTTGCTGCTTGCCTATTTCCTTGCAGGGCTTCTTGCCATCCCGTTTTGGTTGTCACTCGCCCGGCACCTGGGCAAACACCGCACCTGGGTGATCGCCATGGTGCTTGCCTGCGCGGCCTTTGCTTTCACGCCCTTTGTGGTGGGCGAGGGAGACGTGATTGCGTTCTTGATTATTTCGGTTGTCTCCGGCATTGGCGTCGGGGCGGATCTGGTGCTACCTGCCGCCATTCAAGCCGATGTCGTTGACGCCGACACGCAAGTCTCGGGCGAACAGAGGACCGGATTATTCTTCGCGCTCTGGGCGATGGCCACGAAACTGGCCTTCGCGCTTTCTGCAGTGGCCTTGCCCATACTCCATCTCTGGGGTTTTAGGGCCGATGGGCTGGACGCCGAGGGGCGTTCCACCAATGGGCCCGAGGAACTATTCGTTCTGACCATCCTCTATGCAGGGGTTCCGATCGTGATAAAGATCGTGGCGATGACGCTTATGTGGAACTTTCCGCTTGACGCCGTTCGCCAACGCGCAATCCGCAGCGAGATCGAATTAAACTCGTGAGGCACGAGCCAGTTGAGTTCAAGGCAAAGGGCCGGAGTTGTCCGGAAACCCATCAAGCATTGCGGCATCGTGCGCAGCAGATCCATTTCTAGGGCTGCTGCACCCAAATGAGCGCATCAGTTTTGTAGCCCAATGCAACCAGTTTGACGATCAGAAACTGGCGCAACGCATCTTCAATGCGTGGCGTCCGCGAGAGGATCCAAAGGTATCTGCCGGAGGGTTCGCCTACCAATGCCCACTCGTAGTTCGTCCCCAGGGCGAGAATCCAGTAATCGCCTTCGAATGGCCAGAAGAACGTCACGGATAGTTTGGCGTTGGAGGTTCGATCTTGAACTTGCGCCGTCCCCTCGGCGATGTCTTCCGGCCCTGTCAGAGTCTGCTTGCGGCATCGATTGACCACCCGAATCGTCCCGTCCGGGTTCTCGCTATAGTTGGCCGTCACACCCACGCAACCACGCTCGAAGGAATGGTCAAAGCGAGCGATTTCATACCATGTGCCGAGGTAACGCTTGAGGTCGACTGAGGCAACCGTCGTCAACTGGCGTGAAGAATCACGATTGACCGCTGGTTGGTTGCACGCCGAGAGTGCTCCAAGTGAAATGAAGACAGTGCCGATTGTGCAGAGGAACTTCTTGCACATGGGCTTTCCTACGGCTTTCATGAACGTTTGCCTCGCAGTGAGAATGCTCTTAATTCGCCGACAATAGAATTTAATTGTCCCATACAGCCTGAAATAGCCAGTTGTGCACCGCAGTGAGTGCGCGACGGGTTTTTGACCCTTACCACAAATCATTGTTGTCGTCGATGATCGCATGCAAAGGTGGCTGCGGAAGGGATGGATCCACCGCGACCATCCGCCCGCCTGCTTTCAGTGTTATTAATGGGCGTACGATGGCCGACTAATCTGATACCAATCCGAACGTCTCTGGCTTACGTATTGACGCGCACACCCTGCGCATCAGGAGTAACAGCGTGAGACATGTAGTCGTGACCGGGGCGTCAAGCGGTATCGGGTGGGGCACCGTTAAAACGTTGACCTCAAAGGGTTGGCACGTGTTCGGCAGCGTGCGCAAGCAGGG
>JANOFD010000447.1:0-9368 GCA_031413455.1 Rhodobiaceae bacterium | reverse complement strand
CGCCGTTCGACCCGGTCACCTTGCGCGAAGCCCTGCTGCGCGAACACTACCGCGGTGGCCAGAGCTTTTACGTATGTCCCCGTATCTCTGATCTTGCCGACGCCGAGGATTTCCTCAAGACCATGGTGCCCGAAGTCAAGTTCGCCATTGCCCACGGACAAATGGCGCCGACCCGGCTCGAGGACATCATGTCGTCGTTCTACGAAGGCAAGTTCGATGTTCTGGTCTCGACCACCATCGTTGAAAGCGGCCTCGATATTCCAACCGCCAACACGCTCATCGTTCATCGCTCCCATATTTTCGGCCTCGCCCAGCTCTATCAATTGCGCGGCCGCATCGGCCGTTCGAAAGCGCGCGCCTTCGCCTATTTCACCGTGCCCCCTGACCTTAAACTCACCGATAACGCCGATCGGCGCCTGAAAGTGTTGCAGTCGCTGGATTCGCTCGGCGCCGGATTCACGCTGGCGAGCCACGACCTCGACATCCGCGGTGCGGGCAATCTCCTGGGCGAGGAGCAATCCGGCGAAGTTCGCGAAGTCGGCATAGAACTCTACCAGGACATGCTGGAAGAAGCTGTCGCCAGCCTGCGTGGCACCTTGCCTGAACGAGACGAAACCTGGTCGCCGCAAATCAATTTAGGTTCGGCCGTTTTGATCCCGGAGAGTTACGTCACTGACCTCAACTTGCGCCTGGCCCTTTACCGACGCCTGTCGACCCTCGACAGCGAGCAAGCCATTGAGTCTTTCGCCGCCGAACTCATCGACCGCTTCGGTCCATTACCGGAGGAGGCAAAAACGCTGCTCAAAATCGTCTCGATCAAACGCCTCTGCCGCATTGCCCAGGTCGAGAAAATCGACGCCGGCCCCAAGGGCGCCACCATCAGCTTCCGCAACAACGCCTTCCCCGAACCGGTGAAACTGGTCGCCTGGATCGCCACGAACTCAAAAACCGCCAAAGTGAGGCCAGACCAGAAACTCGTCATCATGCGCGACTGGCCAAGTCCAGAGGAACGCCTGGTTGGCGCCGCCCAAACGTTATCCAAGCTGGCCGAATTGGCGGCGTAACAAGGTGACACGAGTGTGTCACGTCTGGTGACAGTCTTGTTGGTCCAATGGGGAAAGCTCGTTCATTTTTAGCCAGTTATTGGTATTTTATCCAAAGCTCTGGCCAGTGACAGATTCCCCGGCAGAGTCACAAATTCAGGCGGTTGGTATGGGTTGAGCGTGTCACTATTTTGATTGGTTGTCACAAGCAGCCTCACCGGCTCTGCGAAGTCATTTTCCACTTGCGTGGAGCATAAATGTTCTTTATACGTTCCAAATTCGGGGTTGGGTTGATTTCAAGGCCCTTCCTTCCGCTGCGATTTGAAATTTTGAATATCTGCCAAAACATCTGGGGCGCGCGCTGCCTTGGCTGGCACGGGTGGCGTGTTGGGGAAAGCGCGGCGTCAATCTCGCTGTGTGTACACAAGTACGCTTAATGTTACGGAGATTTCCGCAGTTTTAAGCCAATGTGACGGTGTTACGGGTCATCAAACAAATTCTACTCTGCACCCGCCTCTGTAACTTGTGCGCCGAAACCACCTGCTAACCATCTCAACGGCATTGCCAAGCCGAAGTTCACAGGCGCAGGCGGTTAATCGAATGGCGACAAGACACGGTGCATACTGGCCCCATGGTTTATGGGGCGCTCGCGGGGCACATGTCACACTACGATCTCATCGTTATCGGCAGCGGTCCGGCGGGACGGCGCGCCGCCATTCAAGCGGCGAAGTTGAAGAAAAAGGTGCTGGTCGTCGAGCGTGGATCTCGCGTCGGCGGGGTCTGCGTGCACACGGGGACCATCCCCTCGAAAACGCTTCGTGAAACTGTGCTCAATTTGTCGGGCTGGCGCGAGCGCGGTTTCTACGGGCGCGCCTATCGCGTAAAGGAAAACATCTCCGCAGAAGATCTCAAGCGCCGCTTGTCGATTACCCTCGATCACGAAGTGGAAATCCTGGAACATCAATTCGCCCGCAACATGGTCGAACGCGTCACCGGCACGGCAAGTTTCATCGATTCGCATCGCATCACGGTGACGGCGGAAAACGGCAAGGTGGAGCAGTTCTCCGCCGACCGTTTCATCTTGGCCGTGGGCACTGTGCCCCACAGGCCCGGCGACGTGCCCTTCGATGGTGAGGCTGTCGTCGACCCTGACGAAATTCTGGACATCAAACGTCTGCCGCGCAGCCTGACCGTAATCGGCGCCGGCGTCATCGGCATGGAATACGCGACGATATTTTCAGCCCTAGACGTGAAAGTAACGGTGGTCGATCCGGCGGAGTCGATTTTGCCCTTTGTTGATCAGGAACTCATCGACGAGTTCGTTCACGACTTGCGAGATCGCGGCATGACCTTGCGTATGAAGAGCAAGATGACCCGCATAGAGCGCATCGCGCCGCAATCGTGCATCGTCTACCTGGAAGATGGCCGCCAAATCCGTTCCGAAATGGTGTTGTTCGCGGCCGGCCGGCAAGGTGCGACCGAAGCCCTCAACCTCAATGCTGCCGGCCTGGTATGCGACAAGCGCGGCCGCCTGACGGTTGACAATGCGACGTATCAAACGATGGTGCCGCACATCTACGCCGCCGGCGACATTATCGGCTTCCCCAGCCTGGCGTCTGCCTCGATGGAGCAGGGCCGGATGGCCGCTTGCCACGCCTTCGGAGAAACGGCGCACGCGGCGCCGGAGTTCTTCCCCTATGGCATTTATTCGGTCCCCGAGATTTCAACCATCGGCATGACGGAAGAGCAAGCCCGCGAGCGCAAGATACCCTTCGAATGCGGCGTCGCGCGATTCCGCGAGACTTCGCGCGGCCACATCATGGGCTTGAGTTCGGGCTTCATGAAAATGATCTTCGCCATCGAGACGCGCCGGTTGTTAGGCGTGCATATCGTTGGCGAAGGTGCGACCGAGCTTATTCACATCGGCCAAGCGGTGCTCAATTTGGGAGGCACACTCGACTATTTTGTCGAGAACACGTTCAATTACCCGACGCTTGCGGAAGCATACAAAATCTCAGCCCTCGACGCCTGGAACCGCATGCCCCGCGTGCAGCCCAGCGTCGCTGCCATTGCAGAACTGCGCGCGCGTGCGGCCTCTGCGTAGTTACTCGGCCGCTTCTTTCTGATCCACTTGCCAAGTGATGGGCGTGCCGTCGGAGTTCAGGAACTCAGCTCGCGTCGCATCTTGTGGTGGTGGTGTGCCGGTGCGCTGTTTGTACAAAGACATGCATTGCTCGAGCAAGTGACCCAAGTGCCAGAACTCCAGCTGGCCCTTATCCGAGAAAAATCCGTTGTGCCGCGAAGTCGACGGCGGATGAATGGAGACGAGCAAGCCAAAGTCGGCGTTAAACGCATGCCGACAACCGGCAAGGTCGCGCACGTCCTGCATGCCCGGGCTTGTGTCCAGATGCTTGCACTGGACAATGGCGCTGCCGTCTTTGCCGTTGGCAAACATATCGACGCCAAAGTCATTTGCGCGCTGATTGAGTTTAACTTCCCATCCCCAAGCCGCAAAGAGTTTTGCCACCTCCTGGGAGAACACGGCCGTCGGCGTTGAGCCTTTGGCGCTGGCAATCGTATGAATTTCGTCGCGCCAGAATGCCGTAGTTGTGCGCGCGCGCAAATCTTCATGCCACTGGGCTTTTGCTGCGGCGAAAGCTTCCCTCTGCCGCATAATCTTAAGGCTTTGCGTATGTTTCTTCGTGGCATTTAAATGGATGCCAGTCTGCACAACAGCGGTGAGAGCACCCAAAATCAATGAGGCGCCGAGATACGCCGCCCATTCAAATCTCGGTAGTGCCGCAAGTGAAAACACATCCGGATTGAGGAAATCAAAATTGCCAACCAGATAGTAGTAAAGACCCACAAAAACGGTCGCAGGCACAAGAAAGGCTGAAACAAAACGCCACGGATACTCAACCAGCTGAGCCCGCGAGGACTCACGCTCAGCGTCGAGTTTGGCATCATCGAAATCGCCCTCGCCCAGTCCAAATTCTTGCGCAACCGGTTGCTCCCGCGTCCACGGATTGGGACCCAAGGCATCTGAGCTCGACAATTTCAACATGCCGTTGGAAACAAAGGTTTCCGCCGGAAAAGTCACCACATCGACCACAACCACGCCCCCCCAGGCGCTCTTGCTCAAGAATTTAAGCTCGGTCCGGTTAGATTGTCACTTTGCCCAAGCCATGTGCAGTGCAGGAAGGACACGAACGCAAGGGAATTTGGGGATTGGTGATGCCTGTACGGTTAACTCCTAGTTTGCCAGCCAAACTGCGCCACATTGACTAGGCGTGCCTCCACGCGCACACCTCGCCGCTATGGATACTGCCACCCAACTATTCCGCCAGGCAAAGCCAGGCCGTTCCGCGCCATTCCTCCCGATGTCGCGGGCGGAAATGCAAGCGCTGGGTTGGGACGAGTGTGACGTGATCGTTGTCACCGGCGATGCCTACGTTGACCACCCCAGCTTTGGCATGGCCATCATCGGCCGTTTGCTCGAGGCGCAGGGCTTTCGCGTCGGCATCATCGCCCAACCGGACTGGCAAAGCGCCGAACCCTTCAAGATACTGGGGCGCCCTCGACTATTTTTTGGCGTCACCGGCGGCAACATGGACTCCATGGTCAACCGCTACACCTCGGACCGCCGTCTCAGGCATAACGACAATTATTCACCGGGCGGGGAGGGCGGCAAGCGTCCGGACCGCAGTACGATCGTTTATGCGCAGCGTTGCCGCGAAGCCTATCGCGATGTTCCCATCGTGCTGGGCGGCATTGAGGCTTCACTGCGCCGTATAGCTCACTACGACTACTGGTCGGAGAAAGTGCGGCGCTCGATTTTGGCCGATGCCAAAGCGGATATTTTGCTGTTCGGAAATGCCGAGCGCGCGATTGTAGACGTCGCACTGCGCCTGGCCCAAGGCGAAAAGCCTGCCGATCTTGACGACATTCGCGGCGTCGCCTTGATGAAATCAAGTGTGCCCGACGGTTGGACAGAAGCTCTCGCCAATGACATTGACAGTGCCGACGAAGGCGCGCGTCTCTCGCACGAAAAGACCGTGGTTCGCTTGCCATCCCTCGAACAAGTCCTGGACGACAAGGATGCCTATGCGCGCGCCTCTCGTGTACTGCACCGCGAAAGCAATCCCGGTAACGCCCGCGCCCTGGTTCAGCGCCACGGTGATCGCGAATTGTGGCTCACCCCGCCACCCATTCCGCTGGAAACCCACGAAATGGACGCGGTGTACGAACTTCCATACGCACGCGGACCTCACCCCGCCTATGGCGATGCAAAAATCCCCGCCTGGGAGATGATCAGGTTCTCAGTCACCATCATGCGCGGTTGTTTCGGCGGATGCACGTTCTGTTCGATTACAGAACACGAGGGCCGCATTATTCAAAACCGCTCGGAAGAGTCTGTTCTGAACGAAATCGAAAAGATCCGCGACAAAACCAAAGGCTTCACCGGCGTGATCTCGGATGTCGGCGGCCCGACAGCAAACATGTATCGCATGGCTTGCAAGGATCCGAAAATCGAATCCGCCTGCCGCAGGCCGTCTTGCGTCTATCCCGGAATTTGCCCGAACCTCAACACCAGCCACGACGCACTCATCAGCCTTTACCGCAAAGCCCGCGAACTGCCTGGTGTGAAAAAGGTGATGGTGGCCTCAGGCGTGCGCTATGACTTGGCCGTCGAAAGCCCTGAGTATGTCGAGGAACTGGTCACGCATCACGTCGGCGGTTACTTGAAGATCGCGCCGGAACACACCGAAGACGGTCCGCTGGCCAAAATGATGAAGCCCGGCATCGGCACGTACGACCGCTTCAAGGAAATGTTCGATGCTGCTGCCACAAAGGCCGGCAAGAAGTATTTCCTGATCCCCTATTTCATCGCAGCCCATCCAGGCACCACCGATGAAGACATGATGCACTTGGCGTTGTGGCTGAAGAAAAACCGCTATCGCGCCGACCAGGTGCAGACGTTCCTGCCCTCACCAATGGCTAGCGCCACCGCGATGTATCACACCGGTGTCAACACGCTGCGCGCCGTGCGCCGCGGTGCGACGGACAAAGTGGTCAGCGCCACTGGCTTGCGCCAGCGCCGCCTGCACAAAGCCTTCCTGCGCTACCACGATCCGGAAAACTGGCCGGTGCTGCGTGATGCGCTGAAAGCGATGGGCCGCGCCGACTTGATCGGACCCGCCAAGCATCACCTGATCCCCGCGACACAGCCATCGGGGGCCGGATTGAAATCCGAACCGGCCGCGCGTAAGTTTACGACCAAGGGCATCTATAAGCGTTCTCGATAGGGCGAAGGTACAGGCTTATGCGTTGGCTGCGTCGCTTGTTTGTGTTTCTGGTTGTCTTCGTGATGGCAGCAGCCGGTTACGCTTGGTGGACTGGTATAGAATTTGGTCCCCGGCCACCCAGCTCGCTCAAGCAAGTGGAAATCGGAAACGACATAAAATTCGTTGAAGCCAACGCCATTCGCTTCGCATACATCGAAGAGGGGCAGGGACCGCTGATCCTGTTGCTCCATGGCTATCCCGAGACTGCACGCTCGTGGAAAGTTGTTCAGCACCGGCTTGCCGGGGCAGGCTATCGCGTCGTCGCGCCCTACATGCGCGGCTATCCACCGACAGCCTTCGCGCACGATTATTCCGTACCCGCGCTTGGGCAAGACATTGTTGCGTTGATCGACGCGCTGGGCGCAAAAAGCGCCATCGTCATTGGCCATGACTGGGGCGCCTCGGCGGCTTACGCGGCCGCGGCCGCGGCACCAGAAAAGATAACAAAGCTCGTCGCCAACGCGCGTCCGCATGCGCGTGCATTTGCCGGCGACCCCAGCGTCTTTCTAGATGCACCGCATTTTCTATACTACCAATTGCCATGGGCCGAGCGGCTGATATGGAGCAACGATTTCGCGCATATCAAGCGCCTCTATCGCGAATGGGCACCCAGTTACAATCCGCCAAACGAAGTGCTCGCAGACATCAAGGCCACACTAAGAACGCCCGGCGCGACCGAAAGTACGCTCGACTATTATTGGACAGTGTTCCGCACCGATCCGAAAGTGGCGCTAGCCTCAGCTGCCAAATCGATCATCGTACCTACGCTCGTGATTGCCGGCGACGAAGATGGCCCAGTCGACCGTGCGCGATACGAAAAGGCGCGCGGCGCGTTCACGGGTTCATATACATATGTGGAGCTGAAAGGTGTCGGGCATTTTCCACAACTTGAAGCACCCGACAGGACCGCAGATGTAATCGTCTCCTTCGTCGGAGCGCCGCAGTAACCCGCAGCCAACGCCACTCAGCCTGTTGCCACGGCGCTTTCGACATCGGAAATCACGCGATCAATGATCTGCGCCAGCGTTTCCGCATCTTCGGCGCCTGTAATGAGTGTCTTTCCACCCATAAAAAAGCTGGGGACGCCTTGGACTCCAAATTTTCGTGCCATCGAATCCTGCTGCCCGACGGACTCGATGTCCGTGTCCGAACTGAGCAACTCTTCGACCAGTTCACCGTCCATGCCGGCCGCATCGCCGATCTGTGCCAATATCTTGATCTGCCCTATGTCCAAGCCATCGATGAAATAGCCCTGAAACAACCCTTCTACAATTTCATCTTGTACGCCAAGCGAGTGGGCCCAGCGGATCAGACGATGGGCATTGATCGTATTGGGTGTGCGTGTAATTTTCTCGAACGCAAATGAAATGCCTTCAGCTTCGCCTGCCTCCAACAACGCCGTTTGAATGGGTTTCACCCGGTCAGACGAACCGAATTTTTGTTCGATATACGTCTTCCGGTCGTAGCCCTCGGGCGGAGTCAAAGGATCCAGCTGAAACGGGCGCCAGCGAATTTCGAACGAAAGTTGCGGTCGAAGCCGCACAGCTCTTTCAAGGCGGCGCTTGCCAATGTAGCACCAGGGACAGACAGGGTCTGAGATGACGTCGATTTGCATGCCGCAAAGATACGCATGGAATTGTGCAACTGAAAAGAATTTTTCTTAGGTGCGTCGATCACACGCGAGCGTTTAAGGATAATTGTCCGCAACCTTTTTGAGTAACCCCAATGGCGACAAACATTTCAATTGATCTCAATGGTCAGACGGCTTTGATCACCGGAGCAACAAGCGGTTTCGGCGTCCGCTTCGCCGAAATTTTGAGCGCCGCGGGTGCAAAAGTGGTGCTGACGGGACGCCGTGCAGAAAGATTAATTGCCGTCAAAAATAAAGTCGAAGCAAGTGGCGGTTGTGCATTGGCGTTGCCCCTGGACGTCACAAACACCGCGAAAATCAAAGATTGCGTTGATGAAGCGGAGCAAAGGGCCGGACGCATAAGCATCCTCGTTAACAATGCGGGATTGAACATCCAGTCCAGCGTAACGGCGTTGCAGGAGCGCGACTACGACACGATCATGGATACAAATGTGAAGGGCATGTTCTTCATGGCGCAAACTGTGGGAGCGCGAATGCTTCAACACAAAATTCAGGGCCGGATTGTTAACATTGCATCGATTGGCGCCTTCAAACCTCTGCCAGGCCTGACCGCTTACTCCATGTCAAAGGCGGCAGTCGCCATGATGACCAAATGCATGGCCCGCGAATGGGCCAAAAATCACATCGCGGTAAATGCGATCTGCCCTGGGTTTATCAAAACCGAACTGAATAGCGATTGGTTCGAAACCGAAGGCGGGCAAAAACAAATCATGGGTTTCCCACGCCGCAGGGTGGGTACCGAATCCGATCTTGACGCGACGCTCTTGCTGCTGTGCTCCAGCCACGCGAGCTTTATCACCGGCTCGCTGTTCACGATTGATGACGGTCAATTGTTAACGTGAGGACTACGGTGCCACAAAACTCTGCGCGATCTCATTGGACTCGCTGAGCACCCTGATCGTTTTGACATCGGCGGGCAGAGGATCAATCATGATCGATACCGAAACCGGCGTCAGCGCTTGAGTGGCCACACCCGAGGGCGGCGTTCCAACAAGCGTGAAACTACGCATGCCCACTTCAGGTGCAAAAGTTTGCAGGGGGCGAAGTTCGATATTCTTCCACCCGCCCGTGCGGGCCGTCCCTTTGACGGCAATGGTTGCCGCAAGTGGATTTTTCCTCGTCACAGTGACATCGACGCTTAGCACTTCATAAATCGTGCGTTGCTGCAAACTGGCTGATGGAGCAGGAGCCGGAGCAGGTGATGCCGCTGCGGGAGGTGTCACCACAGGAGGGGCGGGCACAGCAGCAGGTGGCGGTACAGTTGCCGGAGCCGGCGCGGGTGCTGGGGCAGGCGCAGCCACAGGAGCTGGTGGCGGATTGACAAGTTTG
>JANOFD010000446.1:0-4482 GCA_031413455.1 Rhodobiaceae bacterium | reverse complement strand
CGTTGAATATGACCCGACAAATTGCGGTACCGCGCAGCCTGGCGCGCCTGCCGTTTCAGATTTGCCAGTTGCTGTTCGATTTCCTGAATAATATCTGCAACACGCGACAAATTTGTTTGAGCTGCGTTTAATTTCAGTTCGGCCTCATGTCGGCGGGCATGCAGACCGGAAATGCCGGCCGCTTCCTCAAGAATGGCGCGCCTGGCGATCGGCTTCGCACTGATCAATTGCCCGATCTGCCCTTGCTTGACCAACGCTGGTGAATGCGCACCAGAGGACGCATCGGCAAAGAAAATCTGCACATCGCGGGCGCGAACGTCTCGCCCGTTTATTTTGTAAATCGAGCCCATTTCGCGCTCGATTCGACGGCTGATTTCAAGCGCCTCGGTGTCGTTGTATTGCGAAGGGGCAGACCTGTTCCCATTGTCGATGATGAGTGAGACTTCGGCGGTGTTACGCCCCGGCCTGTTGTTCGTGCCCGAAAAAATCACGTCGTCCATCGCACCGCCGCGCATGGACTTGGCTGAATTCTCGCCCATGACCCAGCGCAAGGCTTCAAGCAAATTCGATTTGCCGCACCCATTGGGTCCAACAATGCCGGTCAGCCCGGGTTCGATCGGTAACTCGGTGGACTCAACGAACGATTTGAATCCGGTCAGTCGAAGTCTCGAAAACTTCACGGGCAATACTCCGTTGTTTTTTTTGGGCTGAAGCGGTCAGCCGGATCGGTGTCGATGCGAGTAGTTATGGGGAAGGTGGCGTGTCGGCCACCGGCGCACTGGGTTGCGCAGGCGCAACAACCGGCGCGGCTTCGCCCACGGCTGCTGGATCTGCAGCGCCTTCTGTTGCCGCAGCCGGCGCAGCCGCTCCTTCTGCGGGTGCCGACGCGGCAGGCGCAGGAACTGGCAACCCCAATTTCTTCAATTCGTCTTTGATGGCGCCATCCAGTTTCTCGTATGAAGTCGCCACGCCCTCGAGCTTCTTGCCATTCAGCAGCAATGTCGGCGTCCCGCTGATGCAATAATCTTTCGCGTCTTGCGCGCTCTTCTTTGCCAGTTGCGTCGCCAGATCTTGCTTTTTCAGGCACGTATCGAAGTCATCACTCGACATGCCGGCGCGACGGGCCATTTCCTTCAACCCGGCTATAATGTCTCGATCTTCGCGCATCATCCAGACTTGCTGGTGTTCCAGTAGCATGTCGGTGAATGGCAGAAAGGCGTCGCGTCCCAGGCATCGCCCAAGAACAGACGCCGCAATGTCGACATTATTGCGATGCAATTCGCGGAACACGATGCGCACCAACCCGGTCTTGACATAGGCTTCTTCAATTTTCGGAACTTCTTCCCGCCGGAATTCCGCGCAATGAGAACAGGTCTGCGACAGATATTCGACCAGAGTAATTGGCGCTTTCTTGTCGCCGATGACGTAATCCTCGTCGGTAACGGGGACTTCAGTTTTGGCAACGCAAGTGCCATCTGCAACGTCGGACAAATCGACGGCATCGCTGCCGCTCAAACCCCAATACGACAGCCCACCCAAAAGCGCGACAACGGCAACGGCGCCACCGGCCAACATCCGCTTGTCGGTTTTGGCGTAGAACGCCGAAATCTGTGACATCATCTGGCCAAAATTAAAATTCACGCGAACCCCCTGCGAAGCACTAGCACGCCGGTACTATAGCCCTGTCGGCCATCGGGGCTCAACGCTTCAAAATCGCCGTTTTCCGGCTTTCACCGATGGCGTTGCGCCCCAGCCTCGTTAACGCATCGCGCAGTCCCGGATCTTCAACAGCCGCTGTCCTGCGTAAAAGTTCCGTTTCCTCGTCGTCCGAAAGCCGCCGGGGTGCGGGACGCACCGGAAATGATCTGGGAATTTCACCAGTGACCACTTTGATCTTACTGACCGTGGGCTTGCCAAAATAGGTATTGATCTTGTCGATCAGCTTCGGCGTTTGATGTTGAAGTTCAAGCGCTGCCCGGTCATCCGCCACAAGCGTCAATGTCGCACCGCCAGAGGCGGCCGCAGACATTTTGGAAGGAAAGCAATGATCCGCCAGTGTCGCTCCTGCAATCTCTGCCCACCTTGTCACCAACTCGATTTGGGCAAAGCCTCGAGCTTTAAGGTGATGCCGCAGCAGCGCCGTGGCATTTTGTGCGACAGGCAGCGGCCCGCGGCGCTTGTGCCCAGATCCAGAAGGTTTCTCGCGTTCTGACATGCCACTCTCAAAAAGCCATTCGCAGACAAGAATGAAAGACCTCCCACCACAAAAACGCAAGGCGCTCGTTCAGTGCCTCCTGGTTTGGTATGATAAAAGCCGCCGCCGGTTACCGTGGCGGCCATTGCCGGGCCAAAGCGTGGACCCGTACCGGGTTTGGCTGTCCGAAATCATGCTGCAGCAAACCACGGTTGCCGCTGTCGGTCCCTATTTTCAGTCATTTGTGAAACGATGGCCGACGATGAATGCGCTGGCTGCAGCCCCTGTGGACGAAATAATGTCGGCTTGGTCGGGGCTGGGCTACTACAGCCGTGCGAGAAATCTGCACGCCTGCGCAATGCGCGTGGCTGCTGAATACGGGGGATCGCTTCCCAATGAAGAGGCGGAGCTGAAAGCGCTGCCGGGCATTGGCCCCTACACGGCCGCAGCGATTGCAGCGATTGCCTTTGGCAAACAGACGGCACCGGTAGACGGCAACATTGAACGCGTGCTCGCAAGGCTCTTTGCCGTGCGCGAAAAACTTCCCGCAGCAAAGCCCATGTTGAGAAGCTTGGCCCAAGCGCTTGCCCCTCAGTCGCGTGCTGGCGATTTCGCACAAGCAATGATGGACCTGGGTGCAACGATTTGCACACCGAAATCTCCAACCTGTGAATCCTGCCCGTGGATCAGATCGTGTGCCGCAAAGAAACTAGGCGTGGAACGGTCGTTGCCGGCCCGCAGCACAAAAAAACTGCGCCCACTCAGGCGCGGGGCGGCGTTTGTTGTCATATCAGGCGGCAGTGAGATATTGCTCCGGCGCCGTCCGCCAAAGGGCCTGCTGGGAGGGATGCACGAGACGCCAATGAGTGCCTGGGAGAAAGACTTCCCAGGCGATCCGCTCTCCCTGGCGCCGACGAAATCAAGGTATCGTATGCTTGATGGACTTGTGCATCACACCTTCACCCATTTCAATCTCGAGCTTCAAGTGTTCATCAGCCATGTGAACTCACGCCAAAGCGGCAGCGCCAAGGGCGAGTGGGCGCCGGTCAATGACCTCGCGCATTTCGCGCTTCCCAGCGTGATACGAAAAATCATCGAACACGCGCTCAATTCCGCCGAGAGAAAGAATTTCACCGCAAAGGCGCGAAGAGCGCCAAGATGAAGATCAAGTCCTGCTCGTCGAGTGACAAGCAATTCGCAGCCAAGCGCCAACCCTTTTTCTCTTTGCGTCCTTCGCGCCTTCACGGTGAAATTCCTTACTGCTTGCAAACCCCACGGACGCCCATGGTTTTACACTCCTGTTCAGCGCCCGGTTGAACGGCCACTTGAAATCACAAGCGGCGAATGCAAAGCAGTGTGTTTGGTGACCCGTCACAGCGTCACATTGGCTTAAGACTGCGGAAATCTCCGTCACACTGCCCGTAACAGCCTGCAAATTGTGTACGCACGAGCCGAGCTTGACACCGCGCTTCCCCCAGCACGTCAGCCATCCGCCTTTCAGGGCAGCGCGCGCGCCCCCAAAATGTTTTGGCATGATATTCAAGTTTCAAGTCGCAGCGGAAGGAAGGGCCGTGAAATCGACCCCACTCCGAAGCTAGAACATATACAGAACATTCTTGCCCGATGCAAGTGGAAAATTCACATCCCGACGTTGCCGTCAGGGGCGATTCCCGGACGGACACGGTTTGACCTGAAGTCATCAGGGCTCTAATGCATCTCCGCCCGGATTTGTTGGCGCAACAGGTCGATCGGCTTCATCACGCCCTGCGCGTCGAAGTGCCAATAGGTCCAGCCATTGCAGGCGGGCAGACCCTGCACGTGCGCCGCGATTTGATGGATCGAACCCGTAGCGTCGCGGCACACCAGAGAGCCGTCGGCGCGAACCTTTGCGGCATAGCGCTTTGCGTGGTCATAGAGTTTCGTGCCCGGCTCAAGCAGACCGCGCTCCACCACCACGCCAAACGGCACGCGTGGTTCTTCTTTTTTCGACTTCATCACTTCCAGATCTTCGGGCGAAGTGCGCGAGACCTGGGCGATGCGCTTCTTGGCCACCGCAATGTAACCCGGATCGCGCTCAATCCCGATGAAGCGCCGCCCCAGTTTCTTGGCCACCGCTCCCGTCGTGCCCGTACCGAAGAAAGGATCGAGCACAACGTCGCCGGGCTTTGACGACGCCAGCAACACGCGATGGAGAAGCGCTTCAGGTTTCTGCGTCGGGTGCGCTTTTTGGCCACCGCAATGTATCCCGGATCGCGCTCAATCCCGATGAAGCGCCGCCCCAGTTTCTT
>JANOFD010000445.1:0-3811 GCA_031413455.1 Rhodobiaceae bacterium | reverse complement strand
CGCTGTCTGCAAGTCTTGCCGCCTGTTCGTCGTCGGAGAAAGAAGCGCCCGCCGTCTCAACCGCTCAGCCGTCCGCCTCCAGCATTAAACCCGGCTCGGCAGATGACTTCCGCGTCAATGTCGGGGACACTGTGTTTTTCGACGTCGATCAGCACTCCATTCGCGCCGATGCCCAATCTGTTTTGGCAAAGCAGGCGGCATGGCTGCAAAAATACCCATCGGTACGTCTCCTAGTCGAAGGTCATTGCGATGAGCGCGGCACCCGCGAGTACAATCTGGCGCTTGGCGACCGTCGTGGCTATGCATTGAAGGAGTACTTGGTGAGCCTGGGCATCGACGCTGCACGCCTGCAATCCAAGAGCTATGGCAAGGAACGCCCGGTCTGCGCAGAGTCCGATGACAGCTGCTGGCAGCAAAATCGCCGTGGCTATTCGGTCATCTCGAGCGGCGCTGGTTCTTAATCCCGCTTTTTCCGGGCTTTTTCGGGGGGCAAAATGCCCCCCTTTTAATTTTCCGCGCTCTGCCTCAATTTCGTCATCCATCCGGGCGATCACAAACGTCTCGTCCAGACTTAAAGCCTGCAAGTAAAATGAGTGGAGACTTCGCCTATGATCGCAAGCATTCGCACCAGCGTTTTTTTCCTGGCCGCTCTGGCAGGCTTGTTTGCAGCAAATTTCAATCCGCGGGCCCTGCATGCCGAAGATCTGGGCGACGTCTCCGACAAGCTTGACCGGGTCGAACGCGATCTGCGGGAACTCCAATACGAGGTGTACAAAGGCAACCCGCCCGCCAACACAGGCGGTCTTGCCGGCGCAGCGGGCTCTGGCGCGGCCAGCGGCGCACGTCTCAATGATCTGGAACAATCTTTGCGTGAACTTCGCGGCCAGGTCGAAACACTTGCCTTTCAGCTCAAGCAAATGAACGAACAGCTTGAACTGTCGCGCAAGGAAACCGTGTATCGATTGGGCGCACTTGAAGGCGGCGCACCGGCCTCGCCGTTACCGGTGAACGCAGGTCCCGCGCCGAAACCTCTAAGCAACCCGAAACCTGCATCAGGTTTCAGCGGCGGCAGCAATCAAGGCGCTCAGCAACCGGGAACCTTGGGATCAGTACCATCTGCCGCAGTTGATGATTACTCATCCATAGGTCCAACGCCACGCCAGCAATATGACGCCGCTATGGAATTGCTGACACGGGCTCAGTATAGCGAAGCCCAATCCGCATTTCGCGGCTTTGTGGCGGCCAACCCGAAGGACGAGTTGGCGGGCCCTGCCCAATACTGGGTGGGCGACATCGCCTTCACGCAAAAGGACTATCAAGGCGCGGCGAAGTCATTTGCCGATGTGCTGAAGCGCTATTCCAAGACAGCCAAAGCTCCGGACGCTATGCTCAAACTGGGCCTGTCGCTGATGGAGCTCGGGCAAAAGAAAGAAAGCTGCACCACCCTTGGCGCGATCAAAGCGAAATATCCCAACGCCAGCAAAACGGTCCTCGACCGCGCGGCCAGGCGCGCTGCCGAAGCCAAGTGCGCCTAGCCCGGCAGAGCACCAACCCATTGCCGCAGCTGATTTTGCGGCCGCGCTCGCCAGGCTAAATATCCGCGCACCATTTGCAATCGCGGTGTCAGGTGGAGCCGACTCGCTGGCACTCATGGTGTTGGCCGCCGACTGGTGCAGCGAACAGGACATCCCGCCGCCGTTTGCGCTGACGGTCGATCACGGACTACGCCAGGAATCCGCAGCCGAAGCTGATCGCGTTGCGGGCTGGTGCGAAACTCATTCAGTCCCACACAGAACCCTGAAGTGGCAGGGCCGCAAACCATCTCAAAACATTCAAGCCCTCGCCCGTGACGCGCGCTATCGTCTGCTGGGTGCGTGGCTGTCGAAGCATGGCGTCGGCACACTGTTGACGGGCCATACGCTCGACGATCAAGCCGAGACATTCCTGTTGCGGCTGGCACGAGGCAGCGGTCTGGATGGCCTGTCTGGGATGGCTGGCACCGCACCCTTTCCATTGCCCGGCATGCGCCACCTCCAAATTGCAAGGCCGCTCCTTACGTTTTCTCATGCCAGATTGATCGCAACGCTAAAGGCACGGGGGCAGGAATGGATTGAAGACCCCAGCAATCACGACGACCGCTTTGCGCGCGTTCAAATCAGGGCGCTGGGACCAGCTCTCGCCGATGCTGGAATTACGCAAGACCGTATCGCTGCCGCCGCAGCAAATCTGCGCCGGGCGCGAGACGCCATCGAAGTCCAAACCACCCAACTCATCGGCGCTGCCGTCGAGATCACGGCGTGGGGCTATGGCCTTGTCGCCGTCGAACAATTTTCGACCGCACCTGATGAAATCGCTCTGCGCGCATTTTCCCGCCTCATCCAGGTGATCGGCGGCGCAGCCTACCCCCCTCGTTTCGATCAATTGCAAGCAGCTCTGACCTGGCTGAAATCTGTAAAGCCTAAAGTGACGGGGCGAACCCTGGGCGGATGCAGGCTGGTGCGGCGCGCCCCCGGAATTGTGCTCGTCACCCGCGAAGAAACCGCATTGCAGATTGAAAACCCGTCGCTGAGCCTCTCTCCCGGACAAACAGGCCTGTGGGACCGGCGAGTTGAGATTACCATTCCAAAAGCGCAAGGAACCACCACATTCGAAGTGCGGGCACTCGGCGCGGCCGGAGTCAAATTGGCAGGCTCCAAAGCCACGCTACTGGCAATAGAGCCCCGGCGTATTGCCTCAGCTCTGCCAGGCGTTTGGCTGGGCAGTCGACTGGTTTCCGCTCCATTTCTAAATTTTCATAAAGAAATTAGGGCGTCAGCCCGGTTCATTGGGCTCAAGTAAACATATTTTTCCTGCGAAAATCGGCACCGCAAGCACCTGTGAACCATCTCCTGCTAAGTTAGGACTGGCGAAAGCCCATCTTCGCACCTATTTCAGTGAACTAACGCCCCCTCAGTGGCGGCTTCCAGTCAAACGACGAAAACGTAAGGGACTTCATGTTCGGCAATCAAAACAACATTCGGAACATTGTCGTTTGGATCATCATTGGCTTGCTGGTCCTGGCGCTGGTGAACCTGCTCACTGACCGCACGCAGGCACCGGTGGCTGCCGAAATTCCTATTTCTCAAGTCGTCGAAGACGCAAGAAGCGGCAAGATCGATCAAATCGTTTTCCAAGGCAGCAAGGTCACAGGAAAATACCGGGATACCGGCAAGTCTTTTTCCTCCACTGCCCCCAAAGATCCAAGCGGCATCACCACGGAACTTGTCAACTCCAAGCAAGTGACTGTAAAAATCGACGAGAATGACGGCGAGCAAACGACGCTGTTGTCGGTGCTCATCAACTGGTTCCCGATGTTGTTGCTGGTCGCCGTGTGGATATTCTTCATGCGCCAGATGCAATCCGGCAGCGGCCGGGCGATGGGTTTTGGCAAAAGTCGCGCCAAGTTGTTGACCGAGCGTCATGGCCGCGTGACATTCGACGATGTCGCGGGCATCGACGAAGCCAAAGAAGATTTGCAGGAAATTGTCGAGTTCCTCCGCGATCCGCAAAAGTTTCAGCGTCTTGGCGGCAAGATTCCCAAGGGCGCGTTGCTAATCGGTCCGCCAGGCACCGGTAAAACACTATTGGCGCGCGCCATCGCTGGCGAAGCCAACGTGCCGTTTTTCACAATTTCAGGCTCCGACTTTGTCGAAATGTTCGTCGGCGTCGGTGCCAGCCGCGTCCGCGATATGTTCGAGCAAGCAAAAAAGAACGCGCCCTGCATCATCTTCATCGACGAAATCGACGCTGTCGGCCGCCATCGCGGTGCCGG
>JANOFD010000444.1:0-1340 GCA_031413455.1 Rhodobiaceae bacterium | reverse complement strand
CCTGGAAACCTCTCAGAACCTATGCAAACCACGATGTATACGACATCGCTGCACGCACCTGGAGCAAAGCCCAATCCCTTCCTTCCGCGCGCCAGGGCATGGCCTCCGGCGTCGCTTCGGGGCGCTTGTGGATTTTCGGCGGCGGCAGCGGTGCCGGCGTATTTGGAATGTTCACGGCCTCTGACTCCGTCGATGCCTACGAGCCATGATGAGCGCTAGATGATCGCAAACAGCTTTCGAGGCTTGAACTTCGCGCTGGGTGAAACGGCGGACGCCATCCGCGAAACCGTTGAACGCTTCACGGCGCAAAATATCACGCCACGCGCCGCCGAGATCGACAAGTCGAACATTTTTCCGCGCGACCTCTGGCCAAAGCTGGGCGAGCTCGGGCTACTCGGCATCACGGTCGAGGAAGACTACGGCGGCGCGGGCCTGGGCTATCTCGAGCACGTGGTGGCGCTGGAGGAACTCAGCCGCGGCTCGGCGTCGGTCGGTCTGTCCTACGGCGCCCATTCCAATCTGTGCGTCAATCAAATCAGCCGCAACGGCGATCACGCGCAGAAGACGCATTACCTGCCCAAGCTGATTTCGGGTCAGCATCTGGGCGCACTCGCCATGTCGGAGCCGGACGCCGGTTCGGATGTGGTGAGCATGCGTCTGCGCGCCGACAAAAAGGGCGACCGCTATATCTTGAACGGCACGAAAATGTGGATCACCAACGGTCCCGGCGCCGACGTGGTGGTCGTCTATGCGAAGACCGACCCCGAGGCGGGGCCCCGCGGCATCACCGCCTTCATCGTCGAAGAGGGCATGAAGGGTTTTACAACCTCACCCAAGCTCGACAAGCTGGGCATGCGCGGCTCGGACACGGGCGAGCTGGTATTCCAGGATTGCGAAGTGCCGGCCAACAACGTGCTGGGTCGCCTCAACGAAGGCGTACGCGTGTTGATGTCGGGCCTCGACTACGAGCGCGCGGTGCTGACGGGAGGGCCGCTCGGCATCATGCGCAATGCCATGGATATCGTGCTGCCCTACGTCCACGAGCGCAAACAGTTCGGCCAGGCCATCGGCACCTTCCAACTGATGCAAGGCAAGCTTGCCGACATGTACGCGCGCATGAATGCTTCGCGCGCCTATTGCTACACAGTGGCCAAGGCGTGTGATCGCGGCGAGACCACGCGCAAGGATGCTGCGGCCGCGATTTTGTTCGCCTCGGAAACCGCGACCTGGGTGGCGCTCGAAGCCATCCAAATTCTCGGCGGCAACGGCTACATCAACGACTACCCCACCGGCCGCTTGCTGCGTGACGCCAAGCTCTACGAAATCGGCGCCGGCACCAG
>JANOFD010000443.1:0-3931 GCA_031413455.1 Rhodobiaceae bacterium | reverse complement strand
CGATGTGCGGGCCGAAGTTCTGTTCGATGAAGATCACGCAGGACGTGCGCGACTACGCGGCGGCGCTGGAAGAGAAAGAGCGTGGCATGGCCGAGATGAGCGGCAAGTTCCGCGCGGGCGGCAGCGAGGTGTTCGTGGCCGTGAAGGGGGCTGCGGAGTAGCGCATTCTTTAAAACGTTCCGGCCACGTGGTAAGTGTTACCTGTCTTTTTTGTAGGTAATACTTTTCATGCCGACGATGACCAGCAAGGGCCAGGTGACAATCCCCAAACGGCTGCGCGACCATTTGCGGCTGAAGCCTGAGGCGGAGGTCCAATTCGAAGTGATCGCCGGCGGGCGCGTGGTCATTCTGCCCAGGGGCAAAGCCAAGCTCGGTAAAAGCCGGTTCGCCAGCTTCGTCGGTTTCGCAAAGGGCAAGGGACCCGATATGTCGACCGACGAGATCATGGCACTGACGCGCGGCGAATAGGCGTGCGGTGATCTTTGTCGACACCAGCATCTTGCTTGATTTTTTGACCGACGACCCGGTTTGGAAGCCGTGATCGCTTGCGGCATACGCGAGCTCGGCGGCGAGCGACCGGTTGGCGATCAACGATGTCGTCTATGCGGAGATTTCGGTTCGTTTTGTAAGGATGGAAGACGTTGAGACCGTACTGGTGCGAACTTCGCTTTCAGTCGAGCCTATGCCCCGCGCCGCATGAACGGCTTGTGAACGGCGAGCTTTCGTGCCGTTCAGCTTCAGTGGTGCAGACTTGGGTTCAACGATTCGAGCTCTCGAGTCGCATCATCCGGAGACAGCCAAATGCGCGACAGCCACAATTCATCCAACGCTTCCCGGAACGAATTTTTCAACACTGCCTTGCTGACGGCGGTGTTTACCTGCCTGGCGCTGGTGTCGCGTTTACTTTGATCTTCAGGGTAACCACGCCTCTTAAGTTTCTTTGTGACTCGGCAGCAGCTCCGGGGACATGCTAGACTATCCCGAAATGGGACCGGAACATGTCTTGCACATGTACCGGAAAAGGGACTGGCACATGGGACGGAACATTTTTCTGGCAGGACTGATTGTTGCGGCGTTTGCGGCACCGGCATTCGCCGATGACGCAGTTGATCCGATGGTTTGGCCCAAGCATCAATGGCGCAGTGATCTTTTCTGCGTGAGTTCAAACAGTGTCCACTCGCATATCGTGCGCGTGCGCCATGAGGTCCGGCGCAGTGTTCGTGTCGAGCGCCATGTTGTCAGCGAGAGCCACAGCACAGACATGCCAGCAGGCCCGCGCCGCGCGAAGCTGATCCGGATTGGCGGCGATGGTGTAAGGGGCGTGTCTGTCAACGCGGTACGCCAAAGCGGTCCGCGCTGCAGCGGCATGCTGATCCTGACGTGGACCGGCAGCGCATCGACGTCGCGGTGCCACAGTGGAAACGCCACTGTTCGCCACCAGGATTGATTTGCATTAACCGCTAAAACTTTAGACAATGAACACGGTCTGTATTAGCTCTTTGAAAGCTATGCCGCGAAGCAGTTGTGGCACACTGATGATTGTTTAACCCGGCCACCCCAGAATGACGGCAGTTTTGGGATTTGTGTGATGGCCGTGAGTGCGCGTGCACATGTGAGTGATCTGAATGCGTCGAAGGCGAAGGCCGCGCCGGACGTATTTCGTACGATTCCGATCAACCTTTATGCGCTGCTTGAACCGCACAAGAAGCACCGGCGCCTGACGCTGCGCGTCGAGCGCTTGCCCACGAAAGCACGCTTTTCGAATGGGCAGCGAAACGGCGACGGGTCGTGGTCGCTGACGCGCGATGATCTTGAGGACTTGAAATATCTGCTGCCGGAAGGTGCCGAGGAAAATCACACTCTTGCGATCAGGGTGCTTGAGCTAGAGAACGGCAAAACGATAGCGGTGCTCGACTTTCATGTGGGGCAGCCGCCTAAACCGGCAAAGAAGTCAGCCGCCAAAGCAGATTCCGGCGTTGAGTTGCAGGAGCTGCGCGATGAGCTGGACTGCGTGAAGGCTGAACTGGTAACGCGGAAGGCACAGGAGGCTGGCCGGTTTGAAGAGGCCGAGGCGCAATGGAAAGAGGCTTTGACCAATGCGTTGGACGATGCACGCACCCAGTTTCTGGCGGATCGTGAGCGCCACGCCAGCACGAACCTTGAGCTGAAAGAATTGCGCGATGAGCTGGAACGCGCGAAGGCGGCGCCGCCTGAAGCGCTTGACGACAGGCTCGATGCGGCACGCGCCGCCTGGATCTCTGAAGAAAGCGCGCGGTTGGCTGCAGCGGAAGCCAATTGGCTGACGCGCACCGAGGCTGAGGTGCGGGGCTTGCGCGATGAACTGAGCCGGTTGACGGCTTCACTGAAATCGCGTGACATTGAACTCTCTCAAGCGATGCAGAACCTTAGCAAGCGGGATGCACAGATTCAGGCCAGCGCCAGCGAGCTTGAAGCTGCACGGGCGGTATGGAGAACTGAGGAAGCTGCGCGGTTGGCCGCTGCGCAGGCGCAATGGCAGGAACAGTCGGACAAAGCTGTGCCCAGCCCTGACAACGCGTTGAAGGATGCGCTGAGGGCTGCTCATGCGAAATTAGTTGAGCGCGAGGCAGCACTTGCGGGCCTGAAGCAGGACGCCGAAGGCGAGCGCTTGCGCTGGCAGCAAGAGGCGCGTGAAGCCATCGCGGTTGGCGAGCGGGAGCAACAGGGTCGCGTGGCCGAAGCACTCGCTTGTGCTGAGGCGCAATGGCGCCGCCAAGCAGAGCAATTCCAGCAAGACGCGGTGGCGCGGGCTGAGACGGCAGAAGCTGCGGTGGCAAAACTGCAGTCGCGTGTGGCGGATGAGAGAGGGTTGCTGCACGAATTGACAACATTGCGGGCGGCGCTTGGCGAGCGTGAGGTTGAATTGACGCAGTTGCGTGAACGCCAGGTGCACGCACAATTTGTTGCCGAACAGACAACGCGCCCCCCGCGCGACGAACAACAGATCGAAGCTGAAACCCGGACGGCGCGCAAACGCAAATTGGTGCGCGAGGTTGTCGTGGCGGCCTCACTGGCTGCGGCTGGTGCGGTGTTGTATGTGGGCGTCGAGTCACTGTTTTCAGGGACAGCACCCGCACCTGTCGCACCAGATGCTGCGCTGGTCGTGGTCGAGCCGGCCGCGCTGCCCAAGGCTGTGCTCATCCAGCATGTAAGGCTGCGGGCTGGTCCTGAACGCAGCGAGTCAGTGGTGGCCAAACTTGTGCGCGGGACGGAAGTCCTGGTGATCGAGCAGCACAAGGAATGGACCCTGGTGCGCACGCAGAGTGCCCGCGGACTTGCCGGCACACGCGAAGGCTGGGTTCGCAGTTCGGACTTGCAAGTTGAGACGCCGTAGAGCGCGCCCTTACTCGCCGTGGATGGAATCGCCCACGAGGCGCGTGGCCTGGGCTTTCTGGTTTGCCTTGGCGTCGTAGATTTCGACCGGCAGTGCCAGATAACCCGCATTGAGATTGCCCATGGCGGCCAGCAGGGTGAAAATCGCTATCGCTTCGTTGCGGTTGCTGGCCATCAATTGTGTCTGGGTCAAAAGGTAGCCTTGCCTCAGGCCCAACAGGTCGGTGACTGAGCGGTGCAGCTTGGGGTCTGCGATTTCTTTGCGCAGACCTTCGAAGGCGCGCAGCACGGTGGCTGCTTGCACCTTATTGACGTTTCTGATGGCGCGGATCGACACAAGCTCGTACCAGGCACGAACGGCGTTGCGCAGGCTCTGGCGCTGACTGCTGGTGATTTTCAAACGCGCTTGATTGTTGAGTTCGCGTGCGGCACGGATCTCTGACCATTCGGCACCGGTATTGAACAAGGGTATTGTGATGCCTGCACTGATTGAGGCTTCTCGCTTGAGAGATTCGGGGTCATATTCCTGACCGCTAGTGCCCAGGCGCGCTGTGATTTG
>JANOFD010000442.1:0-16174 GCA_031413455.1 Rhodobiaceae bacterium | reverse complement strand
TTCCGGCTCGTCATCCGGGTCGGCGGCGCGAGGCGTTTGGCAACAAACGTCCCAGAGGAATGGTCATCCAGTCTCGGCAACGGGATGGACAGAACCCGGCTTATAGGCCCCCTGGCTCAGTTTCTTTCGATGTGGCAGTCTGTGCGAATGAACCAGGTCACTCGAACCGTTGAAGTGTCGGCCGAACTCGACCCGGCTGTCGAGCGTAACAGCAGCTAAGTCCACTCTGACTCCAATGCTTGTCACGATGGCGTTACGCCGCCGAGTGGGCAGCGTAGACCATGGCGGCTGCGCCCATGAGGACGGCGAGAATGTCGAAGCCCGCGCGCGTGAGATTCGAACGAAACCATTGCTGCCAGAAGGTGTCGCCTTCGCCCTCCTGGATGAACGCGCCGACGATCACGTTGGCAACGCCCAGGACTGCGAAGGTGGCTGCGGCCATCGCCAAGCCTGGGCTGGCCAAATTGGCGATGACGGGCATCTCAATTGCCATATCAAGCAGCGACACGAAGCTGCCAACCAGGAAGAAAATCAGAAAGTACACGAAGATCCACGCCTGGCTTTCGCGGTGCGAGAACCACGCCAACAGCAAAACGCCGGTGAGGAATATGAAGAAGCCGTGTGTTGCATGCAGGAATAAGTCCGGGCTGGCGAGCGGGGCCGACCCTGCGTAGAAACTAACCGCGAGGGCGCAAACACCACTGACGGACCAAAGGACGATCGTCCAAACCGGCGTCGTGTCCGAAAAAGATTTCGCGGTCACGCCGAAAAGCAGCCAGAGCAGGATGAACGCGCCCTGCCAGTGATCGTGCATGTCGATGCTGACATTCTGCCCGTGCAGCCAATTTACGACAGGCGCGACGACGAAATTCTCGAAGGGCCAGGCGATGACGGCGACAAGCACGCGTATGGCATCAAGAACCGTCGCGCAGGGCTGATTGACCGGAACCTTGAAACCGTCCAGTGCAATTAACGTTGCCGCCGCGATGCCGAGCGAGATCAGTACGATCCGAAAGACGTTAAAGTAGGATTTCATTCCGCCCCCCCCCGCACTAGCTGGCATCGTTCAGCATGATCATTGGCATTGCGGCCCGATCAGTCAAGCGCTCTGACCTGCGCCGGGCCTGTTGACAGCGGCGCAATTTTGTTCCATATATGTTCTGAGTCAATTGTGAACTGAATTTTCGTCCGGCGGGTTCTGCCGGGCGCTGCGACTTGAAGAGTTGAATATGTTGTTTCGAGGGGCTTTGCGGCCCGAGGGATTTTGCGTGCTGGTTCCGATTGGGACACATGGGACAGGGCAAACAGGCTCGATCGGGTTTGTGCGTACACAGGATACGGACTTTGTTACGTAGAAAACCGCAGAGCTCGGCCAATGTGACGGTGTGACGGGTCAGCGAAGACAAGACGGAATGAATCTGGGTGGAAAATGGCGCCGCCACCTTGAGAGGACGCTTGGTTTTCAGGCCTGTTGGCTCAACCTTACACAAGCAGTAGAGGTTCGAGTGTTTCAAAGCACTAAAGTCGAGATTTTGTTCGAGTTATGTTCTATATTGGAGCGATGCAGACTCAATTACAGGGTGTTTAGACTTTCTTAGCCTCAATGGAATCTAAACCCTTGAAATACCACGTAAAGGCGTTGACGCCCATATCGTCCCATGCTATCCCATAAAGTGCAAAAGCGGCAGATGCTGCGGTTGATGGGTTGGGGCCAGGGTTGTGAAAAGCAGCGATAGTCCATTACCGGTGGACGGAGGGTGGCGATGAATTTGGCCAGACCCTTTCTCGCGACCTTTGTGAACAAAGTTGACGTCAAGGGCCGCGTCTCGGTGCCGGCCAAATTTCGTGAAATTCTTGAAGGGCAGGGGGTGCGGGCGGTGTTCGCGCGTGCGTCAACCTCGGGGCCTGCGATTGTTGCTGGCGGCCAGGACTGGATGGCGCTTTTGCACGCCGATGTCGACGCGCATGACCCCTCCAGCGAGATCCATGATGATTTCGCCTACACATTGTTGGGCGATACGGTTGAGTTGAACCTGGATTCCGAAGGCCGGGTTGGATTTACCGATGAACTCATGCGCCATGCGGGGCTTGAGGACGCGGCAGCCTTTGTCGGCATGGGCCACTATTTCGAAGTGTGGGAGCCGCGAGCCCTGGAGTTGCGCAAGGTTCAGGCGCGCCGGGCGACGGCGGAGCGGCGCGGATTGCTCAGGGCAAAGCCCGGCGGTGGCGCGCCATGAACGAGACCGTCCATCTTTCAGTGCTGCTGCCCGAGATCGTGGCTGCAATCAGCGCGCGCGACGGCGATGTCATTGTGGACGGCACTTTTGGCGGCGGTGGTTATACGCGGGCGATCCTGCGTTCGGCACGCTGTTGCGTGTTTGGACTCGACCGCGACCCGATGGCGATCGAACGCGGGAAAGAAGTTGTTAGGGAATTTCCAGGCAGGCTGACGCTTCTCAACGGGACGTTCGGTTCGATGCAGGATTTGCTTGCCTCGCAGGGTGTCGAAACGGTCGACGGGATCGTGCTGGACCTTGGCGTTTCATCCGATCAGCTGGAGCAAGCCGAGCGCGGTTTTTCGTTTCAGAACGATGGGCCGCTGGATATGCGCATGGGCAGCACCGGAATTTCGGCGGCGGGCATTGTCAACACCTATAGCGAACAGGCTTTGGCCGGCATTATCTATGTCTTCGGCGAAGAAGAGAAAGCAAACTCGGTGGCACGCGCCATTGTGGCGGCACGCGTGAAGGGGCCGATTACGCGTACGGGCGAACTGGCCAGTTTGTGTGCGCGCTCGGCGGCGCGCCCCAAGCCCGGCATTCATCCGGCGACCCGCACATTTCAAGCTCTGCGCATCTATGTGAACGACGAACTGGGCGAACTGGCGCGCGGTCTGGCTGCGGCGGAAAATTTGCTGAAGCCCGGCGGGCGGTTGGCCGTCGTGTCGTTTCATTCGCTGGAAGACAGAATGGTCAAGCGCTTTTTGGCTGAACGTACGGGACACGTGGCACAAGGCTCAAGGCATCTGCCGCAAGCCCAGCTCAAGTCCAACAGTGCCTCATTTGCCGTGACGTCGCGGCGCGCGATCAGCGCCTCGCGCCCGGAGATCCTTCGCAATCCACGCTCGCGCTCGGCCAAGCTGCGTGTCGCTGTGCGGACCAGCGGACCGTCGATCCCGTTTGATGCGATCAAGGCGGGTGTGCTGCCGGAGGTGCGGGTATGATCAGAGCCACCGGCGCGATTGCGATTGCCTTGCTGCTGCTTGTGAGTTTTGCCCTGTACAACGGCGTTTACAAGGTGAAAGCGCAGACGCGGGAACTCAAAGATCTGGACAGCGCAATCGCCAAAGAGGCCGAAGCCATCAGGGTGCTGAAAGCCGAATGGTCGTTTCTCAATCAACCTGAACGTCTGCAGGACTTGGCGCGACGGCACTTGACCCTGGGTCCCACGGGGGCGCAGCAAATTGTTGTGCTGGCCAATTTGCCGGTGCGAGAGACTGCGGAAGCGGCGCCGGCCAGTGACATTGCGGCCAGGGAGATTGAGGCCGGGCAGTTGCCGTTTCGTGCAGCGCCGGACGACTTGAAGCCGGCGCGCCATAAGGTGGCCCCGTGACTCATAGAGGTAGCATTACACCGGGAGATCGCATTTCGCTGGATGGCGCCACAAAGGCTGCGATGGCGCGCACGCGCACGCGCCTGACATATGCCATCGGCACCTTTGGCGTGGTCTTTGCGATCCTGTTCGGACGTTTGGTTGAAGTTTCGACCATGCACGATGGCGTCGCGCGCAAGTCGGCGCGGGTTGACAATGAAGCGTCTTACTTTCGTGCGGATATTGTTGATCGCAAAGGCGAAATCCTGGCGACCGACCTGCAAGGCGCGTCACTTTATGCCGATGCTCGCGTGATTTGGGACCCAGCCGAAACGGCACGAGACCTGAAGGCGGTCGTGCCTGCGGTCGATGTCGCATCACTGACGAAAAAACTAAGCTCTCGTCAGGCCTTTGTCTGGATCAAACGCAATTTGTCGCCGGGACAACAGGATTCCGTACGCCAGCTTGGACTGCCGGGCCTGCACTTCAAGCATGAACCGCGCCGGGTCTATCCCAACGGGCGCACCGCATCGCATGCGCTTGGCTATGTCGATGTCGACAATCACGGGCTGGCCGGTGTTGAACGGGGTGTCGAAGAACTGATTCTGGAACGGCGCAACAAAGGCGGTCTGGTCGAGCTGTCGCTGGACCTGCGCGTGCAGCATGCCCTGGAAGACGAATTGTCGGGGGCCGTGGCCTCGTTCCGGGCACGAGCGGCGGCCGGCGTCGTGCTTGATGTCAACAACGGCGAAATTCTGGCGCTCAGTTCGCTTCCTGATTTCGATCCCAATGAACCGTCGCTTGCGGCCAAGGATGCTTTGTTCAACCGCGTGACGCTGGGCGTCTATGAAATGGGTTCGACCTTCAAAGTCTTTACTACCGCGATGGCGCTCGACGCGAGCAAGATCACACTGACTTCGCAATTCGATGCACGCAATCCAATCACATCCGGCCAGTTCACCATTTCGGATTTTCATCCTGAGAACCGTTTGTTGTCGGTGCCGGAAATTTTTATGTTTTCGTCCAATATCGGTGCCGCCAAGATGGCCCTTGAAATCGGAACACCAACGCAGCGGGCCTATTTCGGCAAGCTTGGATTGCTGGCGCCGGTGACAACGGAGATCAAGGAAGCGGGAGCGCCGATTTTACCCAAGCGCTGGGGTGAGCTTGAGACGATGACCCTGTCCTATGGGCACGGCGTTGCGGTGACGCCTTTGCATGTCGCTGCAGCAAATGCTGCAATTGCAAACGGCGGCAAGTATATCAAGCCGACACTCTTGAAGCGTGATCCGAAGGCTGTTGTGCCGTTTTCGCGCGTGGTGAGTGAAGCCACGAGCGCCCATATGCGCGACTTGTTGCGCATGGTTGTGACGCAGGGCACGGGCGGCAAGGCCGATGTTGCGGGCTATCCGGTCGGCGGCAAGACGGGTACGGCCGAAAAAGTGAGTGGTCAGGCTTACTCCCAAAAGAGCTTGCTGACTTCATTTGTGGCAGTCTTTCCCGCCAAGAACCCATTGTACCTTGTCCTGATCGTACTTGATGAGCCGCAACCCAGCGCGGCCACCCAGGGTTTTGCGACAGCAGGCTGGACTGCCGCACCAACTGCGGGCAAAGTGATCGCCCGCATTGCACCGATGCTCAATGTGCCGGTCGCGCCCATCGAGCCCAGTAAGGGTGCGCCGACGACGATGGCATCGTACGAGGAATTGCATTGAGTTCATGCGACTTAGCGCTCTTGTTTCCGGGGCTGGCGTTTCAGGGGGTGACCCTGAGATCCTTGGCCTGACCGCCGACAGTCGCGCGGTCAAGCCGGGCTTTTTGTTTGCGGCGTTGCCAGGGGCGAACGCGGATGGTTCGGCATTTATCGCTGATGCCATTGCCAGAGGCGCGGGTGCCATATTGGGTGGCGAGGCGCTGATGCGGTCTGGCCTCAATTGTCCGCTGATTGTTGACCACAATCCTCGCCGGAAACTGGCGCATGTTGCGGCGGCATTTTATGCGCGGCAGCCGGCAACGATTGTTGCGGTGACAGGGACAAACGGCAAAACATCTGTCGCGTCGTTCGTGCGCGAAATCTGGACGACACTCGGGATTGCGGCCGCGAGTTTTGGAACCGTTGGCGTGGTTTCGCCGCGCGGTACGCGCCCGCTCAGTCATACGACACCCGACCAGATAGAAATTCACCGTCTGCTTTGCGATCTGGCCGATGAAGGTGTCACGAACGTGGCGTTTGAGGCTTCAAGTCATGGGTTGGCGCAACACCGCGTCGATGGTGTCAGGCTTCGGGCCGCAGCATTTACAAATCTGACGCGCGATCATTTGGACTATCACGAAACGTTCGACGCCTACGAACAGGCAAAGCTGAGGCTGTTTGTGGACGTGCTGCCAGCATCTGGATCCGCTGTCATCAATTCTGATCACCAGTCCGGGGCCCGTTTTGCCCATGCGGTGAAGGCGCGCGGACAGCGGCTTGTCCGTGTTGGTGAAGGCGATGCTGATTTGCGACTTGCGTCCCGGGTGCCGCATGGCGACGGTCAGGAGCTTGGTGTGATCTGGGATGGGCGGCGATACGATTTCCGCTTGCCGCTTGCTGGTGCCTTTCAGGCGTCGAATGCGTTGATTGCAGCCGGTCTTGTGCTGGCTACGGGGGGCGATAAGGCCGGCGTTTTCGAGGCGCTGAAGGTCTTGAGGGGCGCGGCCGGACGGTTGGAAAAAGTAGGTACGACACCGGCGCAGGTGCCCATTTATGTTGACTATGCGCACACGCCGGATGCGTTGGAGACGGTGCTCAAAGCGTTGCGGCCGCATACAGCTGGAAAATTGTGGGTCGTGTTTGGTTGTGGCGGGGATCGCGATGCCGGGAAGCGGGTGTTGATGGGTGCTGCAGCGCAGGGGTTTGCGGATCGTGCCATAGTGACGGATGACAATCCGCGCAGCGAAGACGCTCAGCTGATCCGGCGTGCCGTGCTGCAAGGCGTGCCCGGGGCTGCGGACATTGGTGACCGGGCGAAGGCCATAGAAGCGGCGATTGTGGCATCCGAGCGTGGCGACGTTGTAGTGATTGCGGGCAAAGGACATGAAACGGGTCAAACCGTCGGACGAGAGGTTCGCCCTTTCAACGATGCCGATGAAGTACGACGCGTGATTTCGAGACTGAAGAAGGCGTGAGATGAGTTCATTGTGGACGCTGAAAGCAATTGCTGATGCAACCGGGGGCGCCCATGTGCCCGATGCGGTTGTGGGTGGCATTTCAATCGATACGCGGACGCTGGAGGCGGGCGATTTGTTTGTCGCTTTGCAGGACGCGCGCGACGGCCACACGTTTGTTGCGGCGGCGATTGAACGGGGGGCGGCAGCGGCGCTGGTGTCACGCGACGTGCCTGGAGTTGCGCCTGAAAAACTTATCAAGGTCGCCGATACGCTGAAGGGGCTTGAGGCGATGGGCCGGGCGCGGCGCTTGGATGTCACGGCGCGTGTGGCGGCGGTGACAGGCAGTGTTGGCAAGACCAGCACGAAAGAAGCGTTGCGGCATTTGCTTTCGCTGCAGGACCCGACGCACGTGTCGGCCGCGTCTTACAACAATTTGTGGGGCGTGCCCTTGTCGTTGGCGCGGATGCCGAGCGCGACACAATACGGCGTTTTCGAGATTGGAATGAACCATGCCGGTGAAATCACGCCCTTGACGGCGCAAGTGCGTCCGCACGTGGCGATTGTGACAACGGTCGCGGCGGTGCATCTGGAGCACTTCGCGTCCGTGGGTGGGATTGCCGACGCCAAAGGGGAAATTTTTTCGGGCCTTGAACCGGGCGGCATTGGCATCATCAATGGCGATATTGAATGGCGAGATCGACTGACGGCGCATGCGCGGCGCGCACAGGCGTCGCGCTTGGTATACTTTGGCAGAGCCGCCGGATGCGACGTCAGGCTTTTGTCGGCCGACCTTCACGAAGAGAGCTCGGATCTCAAAATTGAGTTGTTTGGAAAGTCATTGAGCTATCGCATTGGCGCGCCCGGAGAGCACTGGGCGCTGAACAGTTTGGGTGTGCTGGCGGTGATTTCGGCGTTGGGCGGTGATGCTGAGCGGGCCGCCCATGATATGGTGACGCTGAATGCACTTGCGGGACGCGGCGCACGTGAACGCATCCACGGCGCGGGCGGTGGATTCGATCTCATCGATGAAAGCTACAATGCCAATCCGCTTTCAATGGCGGCCGCCATTGCCACGCTTGGCCGTGCTGTTCCAGGACAAGGCGGGCGGCGCATAGCTGTTTTGGGCGATATGCTGGAACTTGGGCGTACGGGAAATTCGTGGCACGCTGAACTTGCCACACCTTTGACCGCGCACGGCATTGACCTGGTCTTTGCCAGCGGCCCCCTGATGCGGCATTTGTGGCACAGCGTTGCCGAACGCCAGCGTGGCGGCTATTCAGACACATCGAGTGACATTGCGCAGTTGGTTGTGAAATCAATTCAGCCTGGCGATGTGGTGATGATAAAAGGCTCGTACGGATCAAAAATGCGCGTTGTCGTCGAAGCTCTCCGGGCTCTTGGCGCAGCGCAGCGCTCTTAAGCGGGGAACTATGCTTTATTATTTTCTGGTGCCGCTGGCCGATCAGTTCCAACCGTTCAACATGTTTCGCTATCTGACTTTCCGCACGGGTGGTGCGGTGATGACGGCGTTGATCATTGCGTTCGTGATCGGACCACCGTTGATCCGCTGGCTGAAAATCAAACAGGGTAAAGGTCAACCGATCCGTGAGGATGGGCCGCAGCGACACTTGCTGGAAAAAAAAGGCACGCCGACGATGGGCGGGTTGATGATCCTGATCGCGCTGCTGGTTTCGACTTTACTGTGGGCCGATCTTTCCAATCCCTATGTCTGGATTGTGCTGGCGGTGACACTTGGTTTTGGCTTGCTGGGCTGGTGGGACGATTATCTGAAAGTTTCGAAACGCTCATCGGCGGGTGTCTCCGGAGGCGTGAAGCTTGTTATCCAAAGCCTGATCTCAATTGCGGCGGTCATTTTGATTATGGAGTTGCATAAGCAGGCGCCGGGGCCTGAGTCTTTATCGGGCGCGGTGGCGGTGCCGTTTCTGAAGGACACGCTCATTCCGCTGGGTGCGTTTTTCATTGTTTTCGGTCTGCTGGTGATTGTGGGGGCGTCGAACGCCGTCAATCTCACCGATGGGCTGGATGGGTTGGCGATTGTGCCCGTGATGATTGCGGCACTCAGTTTTGCCCTTATCTGCTATATTGTCGGGCGGGCGGATTATACGAATTATCTGCAGATCCATTTCGTGCCGGGAGCGGGCGAGCTTGCCATTTTGTGCGGGGCGTTGCTGGGGGCAGGGTTGGGGTTCCTGTGGTACAATGCACCGCCGGCCATGGTGTTTATGGGCGATACGGGATCGCTTGCCCTTGGCGGCATGCTGGGAACAATGGCGGTGGCGATCAAGCATGAGATCGTGCTGGCAATCATCGGCGGCTTGTTCGTGCTTGAAGCTGTGTCGGTGATGATCCAGGTCGCGTCATTCAAGCTGACCGGCAAGCGTGTCTTCAGGATGGCGCCCATTCATCACCATTTCGAGCAGCTGGGCTGGCGGGAACCCACGATCGTCATCCGGTTCTGGATCATTGCGGTGATCCTGGCGCTGATCGGTCTTTCCACGCTGAAGATCCGGTGACACGTGATTCCTGTCAGGCATTATCAGGGTAAGACGGTCGCGGTTTTTGGTCTGGCGCGGTCTGGGATTTCGTCGGCGCGCGCTCTCATCCGGGGCGGCGCTATCGTCATTGGCTGGGACGAGAAGGCGGAGCCGCGCGAGGCGGCGCTGAAAGCCGGTATTACACTGCAAGACCTCAACGACGTTGACTGGCATGACATCGCGGCGCTGATTTTGAGCCCCGGGGTGCCGCTGACGCATCCGGTGCCGCATCCTTTTGTGGTCAAGGCGCGCGGCGCCCGGACCGAAATAATTGGTGACGTCGAGTTGTTTTTTCGCGCCGTGCGAGCGGGCGAAACACGCCCCAAGATCGTGTGTGTCACCGGAACCAATGGCAAATCGACGACGACGGCGCTGATCGGGCATGTGCTGTCGCGGCTTGGCTATGACGCCGAAACCGGCGGCAATATCGGCAGGCCGGTGCTGGAGATGGCGCCACCGGACGCCAAGCGGGCCTATGTGCTTGAGCTTTCGTCCTATCAACTGGATCTGACGCCGTCCGTGCATCCCGATGTGGGCGTGCTGATCAATATCACGCCGGACCATCTGGACCGGCATGGGACGATGGAACACTATGCCAGCGTCAAAGCGAAGATTTTTGCACGACAAGGGCGGGGTGATCACGCGATCATCGGTGTTGATGATGCGTTGACGGCGGAGCATTGCACAAAGTTGTCGTCACGCGGCGATGTGGCGGTTGCCCCCGTTTCAGTGGGCAAAGTGCTGGGGCGCGGCGTGTTTGTGCTGGACGGCAAGCTCTATGACGCGTCGGGGGCAACGTCGCGCGAGGTGATGGATTTGCGTACGCTTGCGCATTTGCCGGGCGTGCACAACTGGCAGAATGTGGCGATGGCTTATGCGGCGGTGCGGCCCCTGGTCAAAGACCCGCGCGAGATTGCAGGCGCGATGAGTTCGTTCCCCGGACTTGAGCACCGGATCGAAACGGCAGGACGTATCGGCCAGGTGCGATTCATCAATGATTCCAAAGCAACCAATGCCGATGCGGCGGCACGCGCGCTGGCGTGTTTTGAGCGCGTCTACTGGATCGCCGGCGGCAAAGCGAAAGACGGCGGGATCGAGAGTCTTCAGCCGTATTTCCCGAGGGTCAAAAAAGCTTATCTGATCGGTGCGGCGATGGAGGCTTTTGCGGCGACGCTGGAGGGGAAAGTTGCGTCGGTGAAGTCGGGCAACCTCGAATCAGCGATGCGCTCGGCTGCGCAAGATGCGGTCAGCGACGTCGGCGAGGCTGTGGTTTTGCTGTCCCCGGCCTGTGCTTCATTCGACCAATTTCGCGATTTCGAGCAGCGTGGCAACGAGTTTAAACGAATCTTTAAGAAGATGGCCGAAGAAGCACGTTTGCAGGGAGCAGCGTAGTGGCCCTTCTGTCGCGAACCGACCGCAGCATGCTGGCGAACTGGTGGTGGACGGTTGACCGTTGGTCGCTGGCGGCTATTGCCACGCTGATCGTGGCCGGCGTGATGTTGACGCTTGCCGCCAGTCCCGCGGTGGCGGGGCGCATCGGCCTTGAACCGTTTTATTTTGTTTATCGCCAGTTGAGTTTTGTGGCACCGGCGTTCTTGATGATTTTCATCGTTTCGCTGCTGGGGCCGCGCGAGGTGCGGCGGTTGGCGCTGGTGTTATTTGCCGGAGCGCTGGCCCTGATGGTGGCAACATTGTTTCTGGGCCCGGAAATCAAGGGCGCGCATCGCTGGCTGATCTATGGTCCGTTCTCGTTGCAACCATCCGAGTTTGTGAAGCCTGCGTTTGTTGTGCTGGCCGCAGCGGCTCTGGCCGAGAGCAACCGCTCTCCTGGATTTCCCGGCATGGTGATTGCGCTGGCGCTGTTTGCGGCGGTTGCCGGTGTGCTGGTTCTGCAGCCTGATTTCGGGCAGACATTGCTGCTGTCAGTCGTGTGTGCGGCGATGCTGTTTTTGGCTGGCTTGCGCTGGCAATGGCTGGCAGCGTTTGGCGGCCTGGCGGTGGCGGGCGGCGTGGGCGCTTATATGTTCGTCCCGCATGTGGCGAGCCGCATCGACCGCTTTATGAGCGCGGACCAGGGGGACAGTTTTCAAGTCAATACCGCTCTCAATGCGTTTGTGAACGGCGGGATCACCGGGGTCGGGCCGGGGGAGGGGACGGTCAAGTTCGTGCTGCCCGACGCGCATGCGGACTTTATTTTTGCGGTCGCAGGCGAGGAATTCGGGCTGGCGGCTTGTACGGCGCTGATCATGCTCTTTGGTGTCGTGGTCTGGCGGGCGCTGAAGCGGGCGCTGGAAGAAAGCGATCATTTTATACAATTGGCGGCGGCAGGCCTTGCCGTGATGTTCGGCTTGCAAGCGGTGATCAACATCGCGGTCAGTTTGAGCCTGCTGCCGGCCAAAGGTATGACCTTGCCGTTTGTCTCGTATGGCGGATCGTCGATGCTGGCAGTGGCGCTGACGGTGGGCATGCTGCTGGCGCTGACGCGCGAGCGGCTGCCGGGATACAGGAGATTCTGATGTCAGAACCGGTCGTGATCGCTGCTGGCGGGACGGGCGGGCATATTTTCCCGGCGCAGTCTCTGGCGCAGGAACTGGTACGGCGCGGACGGCGCGTGGTGCTGATGACCGATGATCGCGGTCACAATTATGCGCAGGCATTCCCGCAAGCTGAAATCGTGACCGTGGCGTCTGCTACGTTTGCGGGGCTGGGACGGATTGGCAAGGGCCTGGCTTTTTTACGGCTGGCCCGTGGAGCGGTGTCTGCCTATTTCGCGCTGGCGCGGATCAAACCGTGCGTTGTGGTGGGGTTCGGCGGCTATCCCGCCCTGCCGACGATGTTCGCGGCGGCGCGGCGCGGCTTGCCGAGCGTCATTCATGAACAGAATGCGGTGCTGGGGCGAGTCAATCGCTGGCTGTCGCCTGCAGTGACGCGGATTGCCTCGGCGTTTCCGGCGCTGGCGCACATGGACGAGGTGCTTCGTCCGCGTATGACGGTGACAGGCAACCCGGTGCGGGCGGCGGTTGTGGACAGTCGTCGGTCTTATGCAAGGTCAGGAGCTGATGGATTTTTCAATCTGCTTGTTTTTGGCGGCAGCCAAGGGGCCAGGGTTTTCGCTAGTCTGGTGCCCATCGCCATTGCTCTGCTGCCGCCGCATTTGCATCAGCGCTTGCGGATTGTTCAACAGTGCCGACCGGAGGATTTGGAGGCCACACGGGCACGTTACACCGAGCAGGGCATCGAGCCCAAGCTGGCGTCATTCTTCAGCAACATGGGCCAGTTGTTGGCGGAGGCGCAATTGATCATCAGCCGGGCTGGGGCATCGACGGTAACGGAAGAATGCGCCGTCGGCAGGCCTGCCATCCTCATTCCTTACCCGTTTGCGATGGATGATCACCAAACCGCCAATGCGCGGCAGGTTGAAGCGGCGGGCGGGGCCTGGATGCTGGCCGAGCAACATTTGACGCCGCAAAGCCTTGCGGCAAAAATCACAGAACTGATGGAAAACCCGGTTTTGCTTGAGACTGCGGCTGCGAAAGCGCTAAGCCTAGGGCGAAGCGATGCAGCCGTGCTGCTCGCCGACCTTGTTGAGGAGGTGGGCGGGCTGAAGGCGGGGTCGTAAAACATTTCTGGAGTATGCGCCCGCATGAGCCGCCTTCCCCTACAGATTGGTCCGCTGCATTTCATCGGCATCGGCGGCATTGGCATGAGCGGCGTTGCCGAGGTCATGCACAATCTGGGTTACAAGATTCAAGGGTCGGACGCGGCGGAAAACGCCAACGTCAAGCGGCTGCGCGGGCTTGGGATTACGATCACCATCGGGCATGCGCGCGAGCATCTGGGCGACGCGGCGGTCGTTGTCTATTCATCGGCGGTGAAGGCGGACAATCCTGAATTGGCAGCGGCGCGGGCCAAGCATATCCCGGCGGTGAAACGGGCCGAGATGCTGGCCGAATTGATGCGGCTGAAAAGCGCGGTGGCGATTGCGGGGACGCACGGCAAGACCACGACGACGACGATGGTCGCGGCCTTGCTCGAAGCCGGCGGCTTCGATCCGACGGTGATCAATGGCGGCATCATCAATGCCTATGGCACCAATGCGCGGCTGGGTCAGGGCGAGTGGATGGTGGTGGAGGCTGACGAATCCGACGGTACGATTGTGAAATTGCCTGCGACGATTGCCATCGTCACCAATATCGATCCCGAACATCTGGATCACTACAAAGGCTTTGAGGGCCTGAAGCAGGCCTTTGATACGTTCGTGGAGAACATTCCATTTTACGGCTTTGCGGTGTTGTGCATCGACCATCCGGAAGTGCAGGCGATGTTCGGGCGGGTGAGCGACCGGCGCTTGATCTCGTATGGGTTCGGGCCGCAGGCGGATGTGCGGGCGATCAATGCACGTTTCGAAGGCGGCGTTTCGCATTTCGACGTATTGTTCTCGGACCGGGTGAAGGAAGGGGCGCGGACGCTGGCGGGGCTGACGCTGCCGATGCCGGGCGAGCACAATGTCCAGAATTCGCTGTCGGCGATTGCGGTGGCGCGCGAGCTTGGCATTCCCGATGTGACGGTGCGCGAAGCGCTGGCGCAATTCGAAGGCGTCAAGCGGCGCTTCACGAAAACCGGCGTGTGGAACGGTGTCACCATTATAGACGACTATGCGCATCACCCGGTGGAGGTGACTGCCGCTATGAAGGCGGCGCGCCAGGTGGCGTCGGGCCGGGTGATTGCGGTGCTGCAACCGCATCGCTATTCACGGCTGCATGATCTGTTCAAGGAGTTTTCGACGTGTTTGCACGGTGCGGATGCGGTGATCGTGTCGGATGTTTATCCGGCCGGCGAGCAACCGATCGAAGGCGTGTCACGTGATGCGCTTGTGGAGAGCATGCGGGCGCACGGGCACCGGCAGGTCATTCCACTGCCGTCACCAGACGTGCTGGCGAAGCTGATCGCCGAATTGTCCAAGCCTGGTGACTATGTTGTGTGTCTGGGAGCAGGCTCGATTACAAACTGGGCGAACATGCTGCCGGGGCAGCTGCAGTCGTTGAGCGACGGCAAGGGCTGAGTGATGAGTGAGCGCCTGATTGCGCGGCTGCCGCGTGTGAAGGGACCGTACACATCGAATGCGGCCATCAAGGATCTGACCTGGTTTCGCGCCGGTGGACCTGCGGATGTCCTTTATATCCCGAGCGATGCGGATGATCTGGCGGCGTTTCTTTCAGGTTGTCCCGGCGACGTGCCGGTGATGGTGATCGGCGTTGGTTCAAATCTGCTTGTGCGTGATGGCGGCATTGAGGGCGTGGTGATCCGGCTTGGCCGCGGGTTTATGAACGTAGTGCGGGAAGGTGAAACGCACTTGCGCGCGGGGGCGGCGGTCCTTGACGTGGCGCTGGCCAAATCTGCGCTTGAGGCGGGATTGAGCGGTCTTGAGTTCATGCGTGGCATTCCCGGCGGCATTGGCGGCGGGTTGAAGATGAATGCCGGTGCCTATGGGCGTGAGTTCAAGGATGTGCTGGTGGAAGCGGTTGCCTTGACCCGACTGGGCGAGCGTAAGTGGTTCACCAATGCCGAGATGGGTTTTGAATACCGCAAATCGGCCGTGCCTTCTGATTTCATTTTTGTTGAGGCTGTGTTTGAGGGGCACGCCGGCGACAAGGCCGAGATTGAAGCGCGGATGAAGGAGATCACTTCGTCGCGCGAGGCCACGCAGCCGATCAAGAGCCGCACCGGCGGATCGACGTTTAAGAACCCTCCCGGCCACAAGGCCTGGCAGTTGATAGATGCGGCGGGGTGCCGGGGTTTGCGCATCGGCGATGCTGAAGTCTCGACCATGCATTGCAATTTCCTGATCAATCACGGCAAGGCCAGTGGAGCCGATATTGAAGCGCTTGGCGAAGAGGTGCGCACGCGCGTCAAGGCGCATTCGGGCGTTACGCTTGAATGGGAAATTAAGCGAATAGGGCGGACTTGAGCTCTGTTCGCGCCGCCAGTGACGGCGTAAAGTGAGTTCGTCTGCGTCGAACTGATTTCGGGAGAAGCTTCATGCCAAAGGGTTTCGAGTGGGTTGCGCTTTGGGCCTGTGTTGTGATTTTGGTTCCGGCAACTGCTGAACCTGAAGCAAAAGTAACGGCGCCAGTGCCCAAGGCTAAGGCCGTGAAGTTGGAGGTTGATCCTTCTGACCTCAGCGCCGGGTTCTGGACAGACTGGAAGGCGAAGGAAGCCAGTGCGAGTTATGTGGCGCTGAAGAAATCAGTGTGGCGCGACGAACCGGCCAAGCCGGATGCGGCGGCACCGGTCGTGCAAACTCAGCGCATTGTTGATGTTGCAATCAGCGATCCAGCGAAAGTAGCGCGAGTGCTGACGGCGGCGACTGATGCCAATGTTGATGCGAGTGACCAGAATGCGCTGGCTTCGGTAGTGAACATGGTCGCGTCGCCGAAGACGCAGGAGGCAGCCGTGCCGATGGTGGCCCCGGAAGTCCAGGCACAGGTTCAGGAGTTCAGGGCCAATCTGTCGAGTGGAATTCCAGGGTTGCCGGGAATCTATCTTGGCGACAGTTCTGAAAGTGAGCGTGGCGCGGCGCCGGTCGGCTATGCGCCGGTTGCGGGCGGCTCGGCAGGGTGTCCTTCAAGATGAGGGCGGCCAAGATGAGCGCAGTGCCACAGAAGTGTTTGGGTACGCGCCGCCAGTTGCTTGGGGCGATGGCGTCGGGGATTGCACTCTCCCACATTCCGCAGCTTGCTCAGGCCGCGCCGGTACAGGTCGTCCTGAAGCCGCCGCCTGTGTTCGGCAACAAAGAGGCTCCCAAGCGCCTCGTTGTGTGGGGCAGTTACACCTGTCCCTACACCGCGATGCTGTTCACGGTGTTGAAGCCGATCGTG
>JANOFD010000441.1:0-8119 GCA_031413455.1 Rhodobiaceae bacterium | reverse complement strand
TCAACGACGCTGCGTTCTTCGAGACATTGGAGGGTTTGAAGCAGCGCGACATTCCGTTTTTCGGCGCCGGCGCGAATCTGGCGGAGGCGAGAAAACCGTGCATCGTCAACCGCTCCGGTCTGCGGGTCGGGTTTCTCGGTTACACCACCACGCTGCCGCGCGGATTCGCGGCCACGGACGTAGCGCCGGGCGTCAACCCGCTCAACGTGCGCACCGCCTACGAAGCTAAACGGAACCTGCCCGAATATCCCGGCGTGGCCCCGCACATCGTCACCTTGACCGAGGCGGCGGATCTCGTGCGCCTGCGGGTCGACGTAACGACGCTGGCCGCGCGGGCCAAAACTGACGCCGTTGAGGTCTGCATCCAGTTGCGTGCTGCCGTACGCAGGGGTAGGCCCATGTCTTTCGGAATTCGCCTCGCCGAAACCATATCCGACATCGACGCCGATATAGTGTCCAGCAAATGCTGTCGCATCAGCCGATGCAGTCCCGGAACTCACCACAAGTGCCGCCGCCGCAACTGACGCGGCCAAAATTGATCTCTTCATGCTTTAACTCCCCAAACTCGCTTCATGCGCACCACTGCGTCATGCACCCAGCCGATATATTGCGTTCGATGGGTGGCACACTCAAGGGCTTTCGAGACACACCGTGATCAAATACCGACAGGCGTGCGCGCTCCACACACCGCCCAGTTGTGCGGCCCACGAGCCGCCTCAAGGATCAGGAGAAATTCGCCAGTACTACTCGGCAGCGTTAACTTTTCTACGAGCAAACTTGGGCCGCGTTTGCAGCATCTCGCGCAGATTCAACAAATCGTCGAGCACATTTTCCAACCGGTCCCGCTGTTCGGCCAGCAAGGTCTCGCTGGGGTTTTCCGCCGACATATTGACGTGCTCAAGCGACGGCATTGCGCGTCCGAACAAAGGTTCGGGCATCGGCGCAACGTCTTCGGGCGCAACCGTTCCATCGCGCTTTGCATTGGCTTCTTTCACGCCCACGCGGCCCATTTCGGCCACGTGCTTTGCCCCCTGCTCGCGCAGAACTTTCTGCACACCCTTGATCGTCAGGCCTTCGCCATAGAGCAACGCGCGAATGCCTTTCAGCAAATCGATGTCGTCGGGCCGGTAGTAGCGCCGCCCGCCTGCCCGCTTCAGCGGCTTGATCTGCGTGAACTTTGCCTCCCAAAAGCGCAGCACGTGTTGCGGCACATCAAGCCCCTCCGATACTTCGGAGATCGTACGGAAAGCATCGTGTGCTTTTTCAATTCGATGTGCGTCGCTCATTTCGTCCCGCCATTTGGAGTGCCGGCGGCGTCTGTGGCCAGCCCCTCGTTGATCATTGCTTTCAAAACGTGACTGGCCCTGAAGACCAGCACACGGCGCGGACTGATCGGCACCTCCTCGCCCGTTTTTGGATTGCGCCCGATTCGCCCGCCCTTGGAGCGTACGGCAAACGTGCCGAAAGACGAGAGCTTCACGACCTCATTGCGGATCAAACGTGCGGATACTTCCTCAAGCACCCGGTCGACCAGATCGGCCGACTCGTTGCGCGACAGACCAACCTGCGCATAAACCGCTTCGGCCAGGTTCTGCCGGGTTAAAGTTTGGCTCATGGGGCCTCCGCTGTGGCCGAGTCACCGGGCGACTCAGCATGGCAAAGGTAAGACCCACACGAAATGTCGTCAATATCAAAGGGATAGAGACCAATTCTACCAGCGGATCAGCGCCGAACCCCAGGTAAAAACCCTATCGCTTCAACCAGAATACGGTGGCAGGCCCTGGAACACTCAATGCCTCCAGTCGTCACCGGGCATAATTCTACGCATGAACGCGTCGAACAAGGGCACAGTGAATGCGGTGTCACCGTGACCCGGACTCCAAATCATGCCCTTCGCGATCAATTGACTTCGCGTTGGACCAAGCGACGTGACTTCTCGTTTAAGTTGATCCGCGATATCCCCAGAACGGTGCGGACCCGGCCCAAGCTGGGCCATCGCGCGCAAATACTTCTTTTCAAGCGGCGTCAGACGGTCAAAGCGTACACGGAAGAAGCTCTCATCCAAAGCCGCAACAGCGCTTTGCGAGGCCTGCTCGACATCCCGCAATGTTATTGGCGAGGCGTCCGCCACGTCCCAAGCGTGTTTGCCCCATTCCTGCAGGAAATATGGATAGCCATGCGTCTCTTGAACTATGCGATGCAACGCGTCGTCATTCACCTTTGCGCCTTGATCAAGGGCCGGCTTTGCGATGGCGATACGTGCCGCCTCTGGCGAAAGCGGGCCAATTTGAGGAAAATCGAACAAACGCTCGGCATAGGACTTCGCTCGGCCCATCCGTCCAGGCAACTGGGGCAAGCCAGCGCCGACGAGCACCACAGGCAAACTGCGTTGCGCCGTGCGATGGAGTGCCGTGATCAACGCGGCTAGCTCCTCCTCCTCGACGTACTGAAGCTCATCGACAAATATCGCTAGAGCCGTGCCCGCCTTCTTCGCCGCTGCGCCAACAACTTCCAGCAAGGCTTGAAGGTCGTGTTCAAGATCGCCGTTGTCCGCCAGCCCTGGCTCCGGCTCAAAGTCAATCCCAACTTCGATGTCCTGGTATTTCACTTTTAGCGCTTTGGCGAAACCGGCCAGTCCGCGCAGCGCGCGTTGGGCAAGTTCATTCGCCGCCGCATTTCGCGAGAGCCGCAAGAGGGCTTGTCGCAACTGAGGCGCCAAAATGGCGGGTAGAGACCGGCTCTCAGGCGCTTCCACGCGGATGGTTTGGATGCCGGATGCTTCCGCATCGTCACGCATCCGGTCGAGCAAGACCGTCTTGCCGACTCCACGCAATCCAACCATCAGAATGCTCTTGGTTGGACGCCCCGCCCGCACCCTTTCCAAGGCAATTCGGACGGCCTCTCGCAATTCGTCGCGTCCTGCCAATTCGGGAGGCGGAGTGCCCGCTCCGGGCGAATACGGGTTCTTGATAGGGTCCATTGGCGTTATTTATACCAAGTTTATTGATTTTACAATAAAAACATAAACTCGCTAAACTCCATCAAACTTCTACCAGCGGATCAGCGCCGAGCCCCAGGTAAAGCCCCCACCCATCGCCTCTATCAGAACCAGGTGGCCGGGTTTGATGCGCCCGTCTCGGATCGCGGTCACCAACGCCAAAGGCACAGACGCCGCCGACGTATTCGCGTGATGTGCAACCGTTGAAACAACGCGCGAGGGATGCACGCCAACTTTTCGCGCGGTGGCATCCAAAATGCGCTGGTTGGCCTGATGCGGCACGAACCAATCGACATCCTGCGCCGTCAGCCCGCACGCGCTGAGGGAGGCATCGATTGCTTCCGACATTTTCGTCACCGCTTGGCGAAAAACTTCCTTTCCTTCCATGCGCAAGACACCCGTCGTCTTGGTCTTCGACGGACCGCCATCGACATAAAGCAAATCGTGGTGGCGGCCATCGGAAAACAAGTGCGTGGTCAAGACCCCGCGATCAGCCGTAGTGCCTTCGCCCTCGCCCGCCGAAAGCACCAGCGCCCCTGCACCGTCACCGAACAACACCGATGTCGTGCGATCACTCCAATCCAGAATCCGGGAAAAAGTCTCCGCCCCAATGACAAGACAATTCTGAGCCTGTCCAGCTTTGACGAAATTGTCGGCAATGGCCAGCGCATACACAAAGCCCGAGCACACCGCCTGCACGTCAAAGGCAGCACCGCGCGTCATGCCCAACCGCGCTTGCACGGTGGTCGCCGTCGCCGGAAACGTTTCGTCCGGCGTTGCTGTGGCCAGCACAATCAGATCGATGGCATTGGCGTTCAAATTCGCCGAGCGCAATGCCTCTTGCGCCGCGGCAATCGCCATATCGGAAGTATATTCGCCGTCCGCCGCAATGCGCCGCTCGTGAATGCCCGTGCGCTCACGGATCCATTCGTCGCTTGTCTCCAACTGCGTCGCCAGCTCTTGGTTGGTGACCGTGCGCGCCGGAAGGTAAGCCCCGGCCCCCGCCACCACTGACCGGATGACACTCATCAGGACGCAATCGCCTCAACCGCAGCGGATGCTTCGCCGGCGGCCTCAGGCTTGGAGCCGTCCAATGCCGCTGCCGACGCCGGCAAATGAGACATGGCGTCGGCGACACGTTGAACGAAATCGCTGCCGCCCATCTCCACCGCAAGGTCGATAGCGGTTGCAAATCCAAGGCCGTCGGTGCTGCCGTGGCTTTTCACGACCACCCCGTTCAATCCCAAAAACACACCGCCATTGACCGCCCGCGGGTCAAGTTTTTTGCGCAACACGTCAAAACCGGACTTTGAGAAAAAATACCCAATGCGCGACAAGAACGAGCGCGCCATGGCCGAGCGGATATAATGCCCGATCAGCCGTGCCGTACCTTCCGCCGTTTTCAACGCAATGTTTCCGGTAAAACCCGAAGTAACAACGACGTCGACAGTGCCCGCACTGATATCGTCACCCTCGACAAAGCCGTGAAAGCGCATGGGCAGTCCGGAAGCGCGCAATGCCACCGCTGCGGCCTTGACGGCCTCGTTGCCTTTCATTTCTTCCGAGCCAACATTCAGCAGGCCGACGCTGGGGCGTTCTAACCCCAGGACCACGCGCGCATAGGCTTCGCCGATCAAGGCAAAATCGAAAAGCTGTCTGGCATCCGAATCGATATTCGCACCGACATCCAACACCACTGTCTGTCCGCGAATGGTCGGCCAGATCGCAGCAATCGCCGGACGCGACAAGCCTGGAACTGTGCGCAGCTGAACCTTGGCCATCGCCATCAGCGCGCCTGTATTACCGGCACTCACCACGACTTGCGCGTCTTTGTTGCGTACCGAATCGATCGAACGCCACATCGAAGTGTTGCGTCCCCGGCGCAGCGCCTGCGAGGGCTTGTCCTCCATCCCCACGACATCATCGCAGTGCACGACTTGTGTCACGTTTTTCAACGCGGGCCTGCTCAACAAAATAGATTGCAGGCGCGCGTGGTCGCCGTGAAGTAAAAACTTCACCTTGGGATGACGGACATGCGCAATGGCAAGTCCGTCGATAATGGATTGCGGGGCGTTGTCACCGCCCATGCCGTCGATGGAAACGACGAGTTCGCGATTCACCTGCACTCTATCCTTTCAGGCGGTCGCCGATTCAGCATCGGTGAACTATGCGCCCGGATTCGCACGAGCGCTAGCTGGCCTTCTTTTCCACTTCGCGTCCGTCGTAGTGAAGGCATTTGGGGCAAACATGATGGGGACGCTTCAGCTCGCCGCAATTACCGCATTCGGCATAATCCGGCCGCGACAAGGCATGGTGCGAACGGCGCATGTTGCGCCTGGACGGGCTGACTTTACGTTTAGGGACCGCCATGGGCCACCTCTCCTGAGTTCTGGGACTGTAACCGGGCTCTTGGCCGGACGCTGGAATACGCCCAAACAGACCTAGTCGAAATGAAGGGGCGGATAGAATAGGAAACGTCCACCAAGTTCAACCCCTAGATTTCTGCGGCTTTTTGCAGCGCAATCCACGCAAAACTGCCGATTGGCTCCTGATGGGTTCATTTATTGTCTTCAAGCCGCCGCTTCAGCTTGGCCAGCGCCGCAAACGGGGACTCTCGCTTGACCCCGGCCTCAGCCGCCACCGTATCGAACGCCACACCGTCTTTGCGCGGATAGGGGTCAAGGTTCAATGACAACTCTTCCACCAAAATCTCTCCCAGATCCACATCATGGCCTAACAGTTCGGGCGGATCAGCGGCGATCGGATCAACAAATACATCAGACTCGTTCCGGCGCGGGGCAAGCAAGCCTTCTGGCAAAAACTTGCGCTCAAACTCAGCCTCAACATGGGCGCTCACGGGCTCAAGCGTGACTACACAGGTCTGCGTCACCTCGGCCTGCAAGCGGCCCATTAAACGAAGGCCCTTGGCCCGCCACCGGTTCAGACTGATTTCACCACGCAAGACATCGACACGCTCCACGTCAAGAAATTCAGCGATTTTCACCAGTTCGTCAGCCGTCGCAGCGATGGATTGGGCGAGGCCGCCTTCGGTAACTTTCCTCACCGAAACCAACCGGTGAAATTCGTGCGCGACTGGGGGCAGCGGCTCTGTGGGCTTGGTCATGGTGCTGGCCATTCAAACGCACCGGCGACAATGACGTCGTCGTCCGCCGCCTTCAGCGATTCTGATGCCGCCCGCACATAGCTGGCAAGCGCATCCACCAGCGCTGGATCAACGGCAGCACCGCGATAGACGTTTCGATGCAGGGCCGTGCGCAGCGCCACTGCATCCCCGTCCTTGAGTGCCGTTTCATAGGCCGTAACCCGCCCATAAAACGCAGAAATCATACCCTTCATTTTCCGGGGAACGCCCATATCCCCGACACCCAGCTCGCGCAGATTGAACTCCAGATTGGCAAACATGTGATCAAACATGGCCTGCGCCAGCCGTTTACCTTCAAGGCGAACGGCTTTGAGACGCGGCAAATACAACCCGGCGTGCAGCACGATCAAATCAAACCGCCCGTCAATAGTGTCAGCAATGTCAAGTGACTGATAAAACTCGGGTCTACGGGCCTGTTCGACGACAGAATTGTAGATCCATGCCCCTTGACGGGTGAGCCCGCGCCCCTTGGAAATGAACGAAAATAGCGATAACACGATGACGGAATTCCTGGGGCTTGATGCGTTTCTCTTGAAATGTGGCCAGCGAGGCGTTAGGTCAACCTTCCATAAGTTTCCCCCCGTAAATTTTCCCATGACAGGGAGCAGTCAAATGTCCTCGCGAGTTCTTCTAACCGGTACCGCCCTGCTAGTGGCTGGCCTTTCTGCCTGCGCACCCATTCGTGACGTGCGCGGTTATATACCAGATGATGAAAAGGTCAGCGCCGTCAAAATTGGCGCAGACACCCGCGACACGGTGCAGGCCAAGCTTGGCACCCCGTCCAGTACAGCCACCTTTGGTGACCCCACCTGGTACTACATCTCGACCGAGCAGGAACGCTACGCGTTCTTTCACCCCGATATCACAAAGCGTGAAATCCTGGCAGTCGAGTTCAGCGAAGAAGGCAAAGTCACCGATGTACGCAAATACGGCATCGAAGACGGCCAGGTCATCGCGATGGTTGACCGCGAAACCCCAAGCCGCGGCAAGGAAATGACTTTGCTGCAGCAGCTCTTCGGAAACATGGGCGGGCTACCCGCAGGCGCTCCAGGTGCCAGCACGGGGCCCGGCCGCCCTGGCGAAGGCCGCTGAACAATCCAATCCCGTGCATAAAAAAAGGCCCCGGAACCGGGGCCTTTTTCTTTGCATGTGCGAGCGCTCAAAGATGCGCAAGTGCTGCAAGCAAAAGCAGCGCCACGATATTCGTGATCTTGATCATCGGATTGATCGCAGGCCCTGCGGTGTCCTTGTAGGGATCGCCTACAGTGTCACCGGTCACAGCCGCCTTGTGGGCGTCTGAGCCCTTGCCGCCGAAGTGACCGTCTTCGATGTACTTCTTGGCATTGTCCCAGGCGCCGCCGCCCGACGTCATCGAGATCGCAACGAACAACCCGTTCACGATCACGCCCATCAGCATGGCACCAACAGCCGATAGCGCAGCACCCTTTCCGGCAATCATCCAAACGCCAAGGAACAGCACAATCGGTGACAGCACCGGCAGCAGCGACGGGATGATCATCTCGCCAATGGCAGCCTTGGTCAGCATGTCGACGGCGCGGCCATAGTCAGGCTTCTCGGTGCCTTTCATAATGCCGGGCTTTTCTCTGAACTGACGCCGCACTTCTTCCACAACGGCGCCAGCGGCACGTCCGACCGCCGTCATCGCCATTGCACCAAAAAGATAGGGCAGCATACCGCCAAGAAACAGTCCGATCACCACCCACGGGCTCACCAAACTGAAGGACACCGAGACGTCCTTGAAGAACGGATAAGTCTCCGCATTCTTGATAAAGAAGCCCAGGTCCGAGGTGTACGCCGCAAAGAGCACTAAGGCCCCAAGGCCTGCCGAACCAATGGCGTAGCCCTTGGTCACAGCCTTGGTCGTGTTGCCCACCGCGTCGAGTGCATCGGTGATCTTACGAACGTCTTTGTCGAGACCGGCCATCTCCGCAATCCCG
>JANOFD010000440.1:0-1696 GCA_031413455.1 Rhodobiaceae bacterium | reverse complement strand
GATGGTGTCGGCGGATGAATACGGCCGGCTGAAACGGCGCGACAGGGAAGTGCTTGGATTGGAAGATTTTACCAGCGAAGATATCGCGGTACTCAAAAACGTGAGAATGCCCAAGAAGTACGACTACTTGAACAAGGAGATCAAAGTCTCACGGTCATGACTTTTGCCGCGCCAATACCGGGCTATGTCATTCGATACTCGTATCTCTGGCGCGCCGAGTTCACGGCTGGCCGTGAAGAAGGCACAAAAGATCGGCCCTCGCCACAAGCTTCCCAAAGCGCGTTTCGTTCAATTGGAACACTCATTACCGCTTGGCGGGGGGGCCACACTCCTCGCAGTCGTCATGGCCGCGTCAAGTGCCCGGCGATGACGAGTTTTTTGATTTTTAACGACGGCGGAATGTGTTGCTACACGTTAAAAACGATACGCGGTTCCAATTGAACGAAACGCGCTCTATTTCCCCTCGCGGCGCCAGCCTAGCATGAGGCCGCCGATGATGAGAGCCAAGGCGATGGCTGGATGGAAGAGCGGGGTTTGGCGGGTGGCGCTGACAGCGTAGGCTTCATTGGCGCGCATGCCAATCCAGTTGGCATCGGCAGCAGCCCTGCCGGGCCTGGTCCTGCGAATATCGGGAATGCCGTCGCGCTTGATCCAGCGTATGCCGCCTTGGGTTGCCTCGACGACCGGTTTCAAGATGGTGCTTGTCGCGCGGACGTCGGAAAGTTCTTTGGGATTGAGCGGGCCGGCTGCGGTAACGGCTTTGAGGTCGCCGTCGCGCAAGCGATAGAGTCCCATTTCTTCGGCTTTGAGCGTGCCGGAGAAGTCACCGTCTTTGGTGGGGGCCAGCGTTACTTTTTCCTGGCGTCCGGAAGGGTATGTCACTTCGACGGTCGAGGCGAGCTCGGCCATGGTGCGGCGGGTGACGATCAACCGGTTACCAGTGATGGCGCCGTGCAGACGTTCTTCCTCGAGGTCGGGTTCCTTCATCAACCAGTGTGCCAGGCGGCGCAGCAGTTCGGCTTGCGGTCCGCCGCCTTCAAAGCCGCGCGTCCAAAGCCAGGCGTGGTCGGACAGCAGCAGCGCAACGCGACCCTGTTGCACGCGGTTGAGAACCAACAAAGGGTGGGAATCAGGCCCGCTCATCAAGGTCTGGCCGCTGAGGACCGAGGCTTGAACGAGGCGAAACCAGCGACCCCAGGTGGGAGCTGCATCACCACTGTTAGCGCCGGGCAGACCTGCGGTTACGGGATGGCGGATGCCGGAACTGGTGAGGCGGGGTTTGTAGCCCTGCTCAAAGATTCGGTCCATGGGTTCTGCCGGAAGCACGGAGGCGAGCGGTGTTCGATAGACACTGAGCGGGGATGCAAATTCCGAGCCTGATGTCACCAGCAACGCGCCGCCGGCTTCAACATAGCGCGCGACGTTATCGTAGTAGGCCATCGGCAAGACGCCGTGGCGCTGATAGCGGTCAAAGATGATGAGGTTGAACTCGCTCAGTTTTTCGTCGAACAACTCGCGGGTCGGAAAGGGGATCAGCGAAAGTTCGTCGACGGGGGTGCCGTCCTGTTTTTCCGGCGGGCGGAGAATGGTGAAATGGATGAGTGAGACCGAGGGATCGGCACGCACGACGTTTTCATTCAGCGTGACGCTTCGTCAGAACGGTCGACCGGATTCGACGCCGATTGCCGGCGAAGTG
>JANOFD010000439.1:0-3783 GCA_031413455.1 Rhodobiaceae bacterium | reverse complement strand
GCTCTCTGCAGTCGATAAGCCGTGGCTTGATGCCAAGCGCGCGCGTGATGTTGCGATAGGCTGGATAGCCGGGGTTCGCGATCGCCAGAGACTGCCCCACATCGAATAGTGTCAGAAACGCAAGGACGAACCCCGCAGAGGAACCGGTCGTAACAACAACGCGCCCGGGCGCCACGTCCACGCCGTAGAAGTCTCGATAATGTTTGGAAATCCGCTCACGAAGCTGGGGGCGGCCCAGAGCCTCGGTGTAACCCAACACCTGCTCACTCAAGGCCCGCTGAGCCGCGTCGAGTGCCAACTGTGGAGCCTTGGAAGACGGTTGGCCGACCTCCAGATGATAAACGGTGCGCCCCTCGCGCGCCAAAGCGTTGGCACGATCCAATACGTCCATAACGCGAAACGATTCAACCTGGCTTCGATGTGATGGTTTCACAGACCGCCTTTGCCTTATTTGTTTGCCAGAACCGGTCCAGAATGACCAAATACCCGCCAGAACCCCTGTAAACCCGCTGCTGCGGGTATATTACTTTCACAACCATGTGATTGACGGCCACAAGCCGCATCCGTACCGTTACACCAATGCAGTATGAATGGTTCGAGAAAAACGCAAGTACGGCAGTTCCCGCCGTGTAGTGCCGCGTAGTGTTGGAGGCAGACTGGTGACGATCAACAACTCAGTTAAATCGCAAGTTCGCGCACTCGCACTTGCCTTGTTAGCGGCAACAACCCTGAACACCGGCGATGCCAAGGCGCGCGGTACGGCCGGGATCCGTGATGCAGAGATCGAACGAATTCTCCGCGGCTACAGCGAGCCCATTTTTCGTGTCGCTGGCCTCGATCCAAAATCAGTGAACATCTACATCCTGAACGACGAGTCCCTGAACGCCTTTGTCGCCGGCGGACAGAATGTGTTCATTCACACCGGGATGATCACAACCTTAAAGTCTCCCAACGAACTCAAAGGCGTGATCGCCCACGAAACCGGACACATCTCCGGAAGTCACTTGGCACGCGGTCCGGAAGCCATGGCCAAAGCCGAAATTCCGATGATCATTGGCATGCTCGCCGGAATTGCCGCGATCGCTGCCGGTGCCCCTGATCTGGGTCTTGGACTGCTCATCGGCGCTCAGTCTTTCGCACAACGTGAATTTCTAGCCTACAGCCGGACTCAGGAATCCGCTGCCGACCAGGCTGGGGTCAAGTTCATGAATGCAACGGGTCAGTCGCCACGCGGCATGTACTCGGTTTTTGATCTCTTTGCCGACCAGGAAGCGTTGAGCGGCGCCAGACAGGATCCATTCGTTCGTACCCATCCCTTGTCCCGTGATCGCGCTGCTACTCTTCTTAATATGGTTGACGCGTCACCCTTTAAAGACCGCACCGATACCGCAAAAGAGCTGGAAGATTACGCCTTGATGGTCGCAAAGTTGCGCGGCTTTATCGAGCCTCCGGAAATTGTGCTTCGGCGTTATCCATTTGCTGACCACAGCGCCCCGGCACGTTACGCACGCGCCGCAGCGTATTTCCGCTCGGCAGAACTTGAGAGTGCGCTGTCTCAAGTCGAAAGCCTCATCCAGGAGCGCCCGACAAACGCATATTTTTGGGAACTGAAAGGGCAAATCCTCGTTGAATCAAGCAAACCGAAAGAAGGCGTTCCGTCGTACCGCAAGGCCGCCCAACTCGCCCCCGGTGAACCTCTGATCCAGACGGGCCTGGGGTCCGCTCTTCTGGCAACCGAAGACGAGGCGCTTGTGCCTGAAGCGATGAAGCATTTGAAAATCGCCTTGAAAGACGAACCCGAGAATGGTGCGGCGTGGTACTACCTTGCAGATGCGTATTCCCGCTCCGGAAACGAGGCCCTTGCGGCGCTCTCAACCGCCGAACGTTTTTTCGCTTTGCAGCGCTATCCTCAAGCCTTGAATTTCGCTCAACGCGCGCAGACGAGAATCAAAGAAACGTCGCGGGATTGGCAACGCGCCAATGACATTATCTCGATTTCTCAAAACGCCATCACCAAAAACGGCGGAAAATAGTCCTTGCCGCTGTAATTCACATTTTACCAACCGAATGAGATCATGACCATAAACCGTTCGACACTGATGCTCCTTGCGGGCGCTGTACTGATGATCGCTGCTGTATTCCTAGCCCTGCAAATAGCAAGCCGCGTCTCAAGCACTGATGACGTCCTTGCAACAGCCACCAGCAAAGCGGACATTGAACGCATCGTCAAAAATTACCTACTTGAACATCCCGAGATCATTTTCGAAGCTGTAGAGCGATTCCAGCAAAAGGAGACCGACGGCCGCGTCGCCGGCATGCGCGAGGGCGCCAAGAAACTTGAAGCCGAACTCAACTACGAACCCGATGCGATTGTGGCCGGAAACCCCAAGGGCGATGTAACAATTGTAGAATTTTTTGATTACCGCTGCGGCTATTGCCGCAAGATTGTCAAAGACATTACCACTTTGCTGAAGCAAGACGGTAACATTCGATTGGTGTTGAAAGAGTTCCCGATTTTATCCGCAGAATCCGACTTGGCCGCCCGTGCAGCAGTCGCCTCGGTCGCCCAGGGAAAATACTGGGATTTTCATTTGGCGTTGATGGAAGCTGAAGAACTGAGCCAAGAGAGTATATTCGCTATTGCCAAAAATATCGGCATCGACGTCGAGCGCCTGAAAGCTGCCATGCAATCACCAGGCGTCATCAAGACCATCAGCAACACCCAAGCGCTCGCCAAAAAATTGGGCATCGACGCAACGCCGACATTTTTCATCGGTGGCCAGCCGTTCTCGGGCGCACTGCCGCTTGAAAGCTTGAAGGAAGCTGTCGCCGCCGCACGCAAGGCCAAGCAGTCTTAAATCAAGCCTGCCAACGGCGACGACGGATCGGCATACAATTTCTTTTTCATTCGGCCCGCCAAATAAGCGAGCCGCCCTGCTTCGACTGCACATTTCATGGCACGCGCCATCATCAGGGGATCTTTCGCCTCGGCAATCGCCGTATTCATCAGCACACCATCGCACCCCAACTCCATCGCGATCGCCGCATCCGACGCGGTTCCAACCCCGGCATCAACAAGTACAGGCACACGCGCCGCTTCAATGATGAGACGAATATTGATCGGATTCTGAATGCCCAGCCCCGAACCAATCGGCGCCGCCAACGGCATGATCGCCGCCGCGCCCGCATCTTCAAGGCGCTTGCAAAGCAGCGGATCGTCGCTGCAATAAACCATTACATCAAAGCCCTCTTTCACCAGAACTTCAGTCGCGCGAAGGGTTTCGATCATGTCGGGATAAAGCGTCTTTCGATCACCCAAGACCTCCAGCTTGACCAAAGTCCAACCACCAGCTTCGCGCGCCAAACGTAGTGTCCGCACAGCCTCATCCGCCGTATAACACCCGGCCGTGTTCGGCAAATACGTGTAGGCTTTAGGGTCGATAAAATCGATCAGCTTGGGACTGCCTGGCTCACTAACATTCACCCGCCGCAAGGCGACGGTGACGATCTCAGCGCCTGACGCCTCTAGCGCCGCCGCGTTTTGCGCGTAATCTTTGTATTTGCCTGTGCCAATAATCAGCCGGGACGTAAACGTCCGGCCCGCAACGATCCATGTATCCTGACGAGTATCTGTCATGGGCGTTGCCTAGCCGCCACACACAAAATTTACAATCTCCAACCGGTCACCCTCATGTAACAGAGTTGTCGAATGGGCCGATCGCGGATCAATCTCAAGATTCCGTTCCACCGCGATTTTACGCGCATCCCAACCCAGACTTTAAA
>JANOFD010000438.1:0-4534 GCA_031413455.1 Rhodobiaceae bacterium | reverse complement strand
CAGGACTGCAAACATAACCACCAGCAGCAAGGCCGGGTAGATCATGGCCGAAGTAATTTTATCGGTGAGTTCTTTGTTTCGGGCTTGCGCTGTAGCCAAACGCGTCATGACTTCGGGTAAGCGTCCGCTGGCCTCACCCGCTGCAATCAGCTTGCGCAGCGCTTCGGGAAACAAGAGCCCGGCCCGGCGCATGGCTGCGGAAAGTGGTTCGCCAGCCCTCAAGCCCTCGAGAATATTCTGGATTGATGCTTTGGTTCGAGATTTGTTGGTCAGCGCAAGCATGGCGATGAGTGAGCGCTCAACGCTGAGGCCTGCCCGCAGCAGAATGCTGAATTCCTGAAGCAGTGTGAGGCGGTCATTTGCCAAATTAAATTGTGGCCACAGCGGCTGCGAGCCACTTGATAGCTTGAGTGGCGTGCCTGCGTGCTCAACGACCCGGACTGGCGTGCGACCGAGCCCGATGATGCGCTCAACGGCGACGCTGCGCGTCGGCGCCTCGAGGGTGCCGCGCGTAATGGTGCCATCGGAATCGGCCGCTTCATAGAGGTAGTTGGGCACTGTCAGGTCCCTTGCGATGGCGCATCATAGAGATGGTGCCCGCCGGGCGAAATTGAGAACTGGAATTATCGTGTCTGCGGCGGGATTAGGCAGTTAATGAGCCTTGTCAGCCGGTTGGCACCCTATTTTGAGCCAGCCAATAGCCTCTTAAGTCGTGCCACGGTTACGTCGCGCGGGGTGCCGAACGCCAAAATATCGACGACCTGCCCTTGTTTGTTCAGAAGGTAAACGGCCGCAGTGTGATCGAGCGTATATGATCCCTTGCCGGATTCTACCTTCTCGGAACTGACATCGAATGACTTGGTGATGCGCTGGATGGCCTGCTCTTGCCCGGTGAACGGGATGACGCGGCCCTTAAATCCTGAAAAATATGCTTTCAAAGCTGCGGGCGTGTCGCGCGCGGGATCCAGCGTAACGAAGATAATTTTCAAACTCTCCGCACTCGCCCCGAGCTCAGTCATGGCGGTGTCCAATTCCCAAACGGTTACCGGGCACACGACTGGACAATTTGTAAAGCCAAAGAATACTGCCCGAGGACTGCCAGCGGAATCGCGCCAAAGAACTTTGCCGCCCGAGTCGTTCATCAACGCGACGTCGTCAATGCCCTGGCCAAGTTTTGCCAATGACGCTTGCACCGCCGGTATCGGAGTTTGGGGCGCGCCAATGGTAACCCCTGGCACCGCAGTTATCGCCGCGCATGCCAGCATCAATGCGAACCGGATGGCACTCACGGTGGCCTACTCTCGTTTGCGGAAATTCCAAGCGGCAAGCTTAGCTGGCCGGCCAGCGAGCTGCAAATCTGAGGTGAAGCCTGCCTGCCCTATTTCAAGACCCAATTCTTGGCCATAGCCTGCTTTTCGGCATCGGCGGTCAGCGTATTTTTGATGCCGAGCCTAGCGTAGGCCGCATCGATGACAGGATCCTTGGGAACACCTGCGGTATAGTACCCATTCGTTTGAGGTTGTGCGGGCATTCGCGCGAACGCTTCAATGCACCAATCGTCGTGATCCTTGTCGCGACACGCCACGATGCGGGCTGCAAGCTCAGCGTCATCGACTTGCACTTCGCGGCACAAGCGCCCATCGGCAGACTCGAAACTGACGACCGGCAAAATATTAAGTCCGTTTTGCTTGACGTGCTTTCCCGATGGCGTTGAAACGATTGTGGCCAGGACAGGACCTGCCAAAGCGATGCCGTCGTCCACCTGTTCGAGCCAAGCCATTGGGCCAGGCGCCAACGTGTTGCCGGCAAACAAAATTAACACCGCCGCAGCTATCCCGGTGCCGGTCGGAATCCAGTTGCGCATTGCGATTGATTTGGAGCGCAACGGAATGACCTGCGCGGGCTCCTTTGCGGCAAGCAGTTGAGCAAACCGGCCAGGCGTCTCGAGACGAGGCTGAAAGGAGGCGCGCAGCACTTCATCGAGGTTGCGCATATCTTGCAAACGCGCGCGCAAGCCGTCGTCGTGTTCCAGCGCCGCGCGCACTACACCGGCGTTCCGCTCGTCGAGCTCGCCGTCGCAAAAAGCCATTAAAGTTTCTTCTGTTATCGTACTCATGTACCAATTCGTTTGTTGATATCTGCTGTTGTGTGACTATTCGTTTGTTCAACCATATGCCGTAAAGCTTCACGCGCACGATACAGCCTGCTCATCAAGGTTCCGATAGGAATCTCGAGTTGATCAGCGGCTTGTTGATAGGAATGGCCATCGATCACAACCAGTGCCAAAACCGTGCGGTGTTCGTCCGATAGCCGTGCGAACTGCTCGCGTGTTTTTGTTAACATCAACATGGTTTCCGTGACACGCCGCCCATCGACTGACTGATCGGTTCCCGCACTATCCAACACGAGCTTTTTTTGAGCGTTTTTGCGCTTTCGAATTTCGTCCTTCCAGTTGTTCTGCATGATTTTGAACAACCAACTATCTATGCGTGTTCCAGGCTGCCATTGCTCGTGTTTGGATAGGGCGCGCTCAATCGCTGCTTGCACCAAGTCGTCCCCTTCGTCCTGAGATCCCGATAACACCGCACCAAAGCGCCGTAGCCTTGGTAAAAGCCCGGTTATTCCCCGGCGCAACTCATCAGTGCTGTCAGTCATTGAGGTCCAGTGCTTACAACGAACGGAAAAGGGTTTTATTCCAATAATTTCCGGATTGAGAGTAATACCGATCCCAGTTAAGGTTTTACTTCAGCATGCGGTGTTAGAGTTTCACCTCAACTTGGGGCTTTCTGTGATTCAGCGTAGCAAATCTCTTTTGGGAATTCTTCTGTTTTTGTTGACCGTTGTAACCGGTGTTTTCGTGGTTTCGCAGGCTTTTGCCAGCAGCGGAAGTGGATCTTCGGGTTCAGATGAGCCCGCACCGGATGACGATGACGACCGGTCCGGCCCCTCGGACAATAGCGGAAGCTCCGATGACCAGGGCGAACCCGACTCGGGGGATGGCGGAGGGTCGTCTGGATCATCACACGATAGTGATAGCGATTCCAAGCCAGGCGACGGGGACAGTGAAGAGTCGGAGCAATCGGCGAACTCTGGTTCGTCCGGATCGAGCGACGACAATGATGGTAAAGACGGCTCGCCGGGGTCGAGCAATCAGGCGAGTGGGCCGTCAGAGAACTCGGGTAAGGGCCACAGCGGGGAAGAACGCATTGCGCGCGCTCAGGACAGGCTTGAAATCAGCGAAAACGATGATGGCGATTTGGTGCGGAGCGGCGAAGTCGTGCATGTTTCGTCGCACGCAGACATTTCGACATTGGTCGCCCGGCGCGGATTGAGAATCATCGAGATATTTCAACTGCCCTCCATGGGGATGAAAGGATTGCGGATTGCGGTGCCCGACGCACGCTCCGGCCGCTCGGTTCTCGATGAACTGCGCAAGGTGGATCCGCGCGGAATCAGCTCATTCAATCACATCTATAGCCCGGCACGTGGAGGCGCGACGATTGCGGGTGTTTCGGCGCTTGCGCCGCCGACCTTGGCGAAGCGCGCCCACATCCGCATTGGGCTCATCGATGCTGGTGTCGATTCGAAGCATCAGATGCTGCGCGACGTAAAAATATCGGCACAAACATTTGGTGCTGCGAAAAGTACGCCTGAGAATCATGGCACGGCGGTCGCCTCGCGGATCGCAGAAGCGGCACCGGGCGCGCATATTATTGTCGCCAACGTCTTTACGATGATGGCGAATGGAAAAGAAATTGCGTCTGCTGACGCGATTGTGCAAGCCTTGGACTGGCTTTCACAAATGAAAATTCCAGTGATCAACCTCAGTCTGAGCGGACCGGCCAACCCAATGCTTGAAGCGATGGCTGCACATGTGTCGGCCAAGGGGCATATTCTCGTGGCTGCGGTGGGAAACGAAGGCCCGCATGCGGCGCCTCAATTTCCGGCCGCTTATGATCATGTGGTGGGGGTTACCGCCGTCGACAAACAGGATCGTGTCTATTTGTACGCCAATCAGGGCGATTATGTGGATTTCGCTGCGGGTGGCGTGGACACCTCCGTCGCCAAGTCCAGCGGCGATGTCGAGAAAGTTTCAGGAACATCATACGCCGCGCCGGTTGTCGCGGTGGCGCTGGCGCGCCGGATTGATCGTCCGGACGTCGAGTTGGCACGAAGCGCCTCTCAATCTCTGGCAAAGTCAGCACGGGATTTGGGCAAACCTGGCCGCGATCCGATTTTCGGACACGGGTTGGTCGAGCTCGAAAAGTAAAAATGTGTGGTGCGTAGCTGACCGCGCATCCTATTCCCCCGCACTCAGCGAAATATTTTTGAAGCAAGCGCTTGCATGTCACAGCTAATGCTGTGTTTGCGAAAGTTGTGATTCCTTGTTGACTCAATTTTTACGACAGGCCTGCGTTTCCTGCGCATGTTCGGGCCGACGTAGCGACAATCACTTATCCACTGCGGGTAGTTTTTTGTGACATGGCCCAGGAGTTGCAAGGCCTGTCGTGCTTTTAAGACACGGCACCACAGA
>JANOFD010000437.1:0-5632 GCA_031413455.1 Rhodobiaceae bacterium | reverse complement strand
GACGCTTCGCAGCGGACGAAACCGGTGCTACATCGCTCGAATACTGCTTTATCGCAGTGCTGGTCTCGATTGTCGCAGTCACCTTCATGACGTTGATTGGCGAACGGACGAAGTTCCACTTCACCGGAATTCTGCCAGCTTTGAGCGGCTGAGCCGTTCTGCCCGATGCCGCATAGCCACGCGTGCCAAGCGGGCACTGATGGCGGCGAGTCTGGCGAACCGAAAATCATTCAAGCAAACAGAGGTCTAGGACTTGAACGACGCCGGCCGCGCACCTTGGAACGACATGATCGATTGCTTGACGTCGCCGACCGCAAACACTGTTCGTTGTACCGGACCTTGCCCTCGATCAGCACCAATGCCCGAGAAAAACTCTTGAGCAATCGCTCTGACGATTTCCCATTGTCGCAAGCTTGTATCTTGCGCTTCATCAATCAGAATATGATCAATGCCGCCATCGAGCTTGTACAAAACCCACGCCGCGCCCGGACTCTTGAAAAGGCTCGCCGTGTGATTGATCAAATCGTCATAGTCAAGCATCGCGCGGCGCCGCTTCAGCGCGTGATAAGCCGTCAGCACCGCCCCGGCAATGTGCAAAAGATTCGCGGTCATCTGTCCAATGAACAAAGCGTTTTGCTTTTGCTTGATGTCCAGCGCCGCCCGCCCAAATTTTTCCATTGACGGACCCAGAGTGCTGTCTGCGTCGAGTGCGCCGTTCGTCGCCAGCTTGGCGCGCAGCTTGCCCTCGGTTGTCAGTAGACTTGCAAGCACGCGCTCAAGCGCCGCTTCCGTGCGCTCATCGGCCAATCTTTCAAAGTTGGCCGACCTCGCAACATCCGTTTTCGCCCCCTGCGCCAGAGCCCGCGCGACACGCCGCAACTCGGGCGGATCAAACGCTGTCAATGCAGCGCTCAACGCTGTTGCTGCATTGGCCTGGGGCTCCAGCCGCAATTTGTTCCATAGCCGCGCCTCGATATCACCCCGGCTCGTACTGCGGATGAACGAATCGATCCAACTGCGCTCGGATATGGCAGCGTGAACCAGGTCGTCGAATTGCGCCTCGCCGGAATACTGCGTCAACGCCGAGATAGCATCCGCCAGCGCCGGGTCATGCTGGGCCGCATGTTGCAATACCAAATCGCGCGCCTCACTCAACAACTCGCCGGTCGAGCGTTCGTCGAGTACCGAAAACTGCGGAACAACATTCGCCTCAAGTGGAAACCGCTTCAGCAGTCTTTCACAAAACGCGTGGATCGTTTGAATGCGCAGCCCGCCGGGTGACTCCAGCGCCGTCGCAAACAACTTTCGCGCCCGCGCCAGCAACGCTCCATCAGCAATCACGCCTGACATCGCATAAATGTCATTGCTCAGTGCATCATCAGGCATCAAAGTCCACTTGCCCAAACGCTCGAACAAGCGCGTCGACATCTCGGCAGCAGCCGCCTTTGTGAACGTCAGACACAGCAACCGGTCAGGCGCACTGCCGCTCAGCAACAAACGCGCAATACGATCAACTAAAACATAGGTCTTGCCCGAACCCGCATTGGCCGCCACCCATGCGGATTGGCCCGGGTCGGTCGCGCCGAATTGTTGGTGGCCATCCAAGGCTGTCATGCCTCGCCCTCCGAAGACCATTCCTTCACCCGCGCCAAATGATCGTAGTCGCCTTCCTGCGTTTCGAACAACACGTGTGGCTTCGACAAATAGGGCATGTCGGGTGCATCGAAGTCGGCAACGAATTTCTGAAACTTGCTCAACGCCTGCCGCGCCGCCTGTTCGGCAGACATATCGTCAAACTTGAGTGTCTTTTCCTCGCCCGCAAGGATGCCGCCGCGCAATGCAACGAACATGAGAGAATCCACGCTTGCAGCCTTCAGACCGGGAAAACCACCCGCCAACGCGATGGCAGCTTCAAGCGTCAGTTGCGAACTGAACCCCAACTTCACTTGTTTGATGCTTGGCGCCGACCCGGTCTTGTAGTCGGCAACGACAATGGCATCGCCGGAAAGCACTTCAATGCGATCGGCACTTGCCGTCAGCGTGAAGTCACCCGCAGGAGCCGCAAACGTCAACTCGCCCTTCTGCTCGGCAAACACGCCCACCGCAACCACCCGTCTCGACTTCTCCCATTCCAGGAACCACCGCACCGCTCGTTCATAGCGAGGCCACCAAAAACTGCGCACACCAGGGCGTTCCAGCATCGACCCAAATTCGACCCTGCCCATTTCCAGGAGAAGCCTGATCGCCTCGTCGTCGTCCGGCAGCGCCCGTGGAAATTTCTGAACGAAGCGCTCCAGCGCCTTGTGGATCACAGTGCCGCGATCCGCAGCCCCTGGTGTTTCATCGATAGGATCTAGTTTCTTGAGTTCCAGAATGCGCTTGGCATAAAGTGCATACGGATCGCGCACCCAGCGTTCCACGTCCGTGACCGGCAGCTTACGCGGCCGGGCCAGCACCGGAGGCCGGGGTGCAGGCGGCTCGATAGCTTTAGGAGGCTGAGCTGGACGATCAATGCCGCGGGCGATGCCAAGCAGCCTGTGATCGGCAAGCTGGTCCAGCAATCCCGAACCTTCAACCAGCATGGTCAAACGCGTCAACCAGCGCGAAGGTGTGGTGGGCGCGCCGCCATCCTTCTCCGCCCGAGTCAGCAATACCTCTGGCGCTGCCGCGGCCTGCGCAAAGTCATGCGCCGAAAGGCCAACGCGCCGCTCTGGCTGGCTAAGCTCAAGCTCGCTGCGCATGGGCCTATTGAGCCAAGGGCCGGGGTCGGTCACCGGTGGCCACGCCCCTTCATTCAAACCACCAAGGATCATCAGATCCGCCTGCTGCAACCGCGCTTCAAGCTGACCCAGGATTGAAAGCCGCGGATGCCGCCCGTAATGCGGGCGTACCGGAACCGCCTCCATCACCGTCCTGATGAAGGCTGCATAGTCTGCACCTGACATGACGAGCGCGACGCGTTCGGCGGCCTCGGCCAGTGAGTCAAACGTGGCGAGTGCAGCGTCCCCTGCCTCGCCTTCCCATACTGCAAGTTTCTCCAACGATTGCTCGTCACAGATCAACTCGGCGCACTGCCGGTGCATGGCAAGAAAACGTGCCAAATCGTGTGAACCCTCGGACATCAAAAGCGCAAAGGCCCCGCACGCGTGTTCAAGCTTGTCGATCAGGCCGGAATAGGGGGCCTTTGGATCGGCCAAACGGCGCAAACTCTCAAGCCCAGGAGCAGGCCGAGGACCTCTCAGAATTGCTATTTCAAGACTGGCAGTGTGTTCGCGGGCCTGAAAACGATACTCATAGCTCAGCGCTGACATGGGATGCTTGAGCAACGCCAGCAGCGGCACCGGCGCAAACTGATCCGCCGCCGCGTCCGCAATCAGACTCAGAAACCGGCCGGTTTCTGTGTGCGACAGCGGTGTGCCGGACGAGTCGTCAATTTCAATTCCCCAGCGCTTCAACTCGCTCGCCACCCGCCGCGCCAGATTTCGGTCCGGTGTCACAAGCGCCGCCGTGCGGCCTGGCACTTCGATCGCTTCTCGAAGCGCACAAGCGATCACGAGGGCTTCTTCAGACGGCGTCCGCGCAACGATGGTATGCAAGCCGCGCAAGCCTTTCTCGACCGTCTTCTTTTGACTGTGAACAAAGGCTTGCCAGCGCGGCGTCGTTTCGGCCGGCCTCAGAGCCTCGGCGATCAACCGCACCCGGTCCGCCCGCGTGCCGGCACGAGTCCAAACTTGAACGTCACCGCGCGTAGCAGCCAGCTTCTCAAGCAACGACCTCATGCCATGCTGCGGATGCCCCGGTCCGGTCGCCTCCCAACTTTCAGCGTCGATATCGCTGTCAAGCCCCGGCAACACAACGGCGCCTAGCGGCAAATAGGCGATGGTACGCAACAACTCAGCCGTTGCCGCTACGCTTCCGGTCGAACCCGCCGCTATGATTGGATAATCAGGCGGGCTCTCTTTCCACTGCGCCGCCGCCTTTCGTAGAGCGAGGTTACGGTGCACCGACGGATCAATGGCAGGCTGCGACTCCAGCAGCGCAGGCCAATTCTCGGTGATGATCGTCAGAAAAGTGAGGGTCTTGTTCCAGTGTTCCGCTAGCTCCTTGGGCACGAGATCGCCCAGCCGCTCCCAGGCCAAACCTTCGGCAGTCGCTTGATCGAACAATCTCGCCAATTCACGGGCAAGCCTGAGCGCAAGTGCCGGGCTTTCGGCGCCGACGCTCTGCTCTACACCGCTCTCGGATTGAACTTGAGACCAATGCTGAATGAGTTTCGTCAGCAATATCTCGCGCTTGAGTACCGGCAAGGGTTCAGGCAAATCGCCGCCGAACTCCGAACTCAGATCCTCATGATCATCCGATTGAAACAGTGACGGCTCATCATCGAAATCGCCAAGAGCGCGCAGGCGTGGCAAGACCGAAAAATTGCGCGGCGCAACGCGAACAAAAGCATCTCCCAAAGTCCTGATCGATCGCCGGGTCGGCAACAGGACAAGCACCTTCGACAAGGCGAACGGATCGCTTGCAGCGTAGCGCTGCAACAGACCACGCGCCAACTCATCGGCAAACGACGCGCCGGCCGGAATCGTGAATAAATTGATCCGGCTCATGGATTGCCGCTGCCGTTAAAGCGCTGCCTCGCGCAGTCCTAAGAATGCCTCAGCTTCGGCCTTTGCGTCGGGCGTGCCAATGTGCATCCACTTGCCATCGAGGCGGATACCGCACAGGCGACCCTCCTCTGCAGCGATGTCCCATAATTTACTTGTTGAAAACACCTCCGCATCAGGGCCCCGCTTGACCAGACGCGGATGCATGATTTGAATGCCGGGCCATGCAAACGGCGCAATGCGCTGCGGCTGCCGCCACGCCAAATGCCCATCCGCATCCATTGTAAAGTCTCCCCGGCCTTCATAACCGATCGAACTGTGCGTTGCCGCCAGCAACATGAGACAGTCCATTTCTTTGTCGTCCCAGCGCTCCGCCATGCGCTGCAAATTCTCACCCCAGCTCTCAAGCCAAATCGAGTCGCTATTGTGCGTATAGAATGGCTCATCATCAAAGTGCGGCAAAGCTTTGCGTAACGCACCACCCGTGTCGAGGAGCTTTCCGCGCTCGTCCTGGATGCGGATTTCGACGTCGGTCCTTTTCTTCAAATGGTCGATGACCATCTCACCCTTGTAATGGACATTGACGACGATCATGCGAACGCCCGCGTGCTTCAAACGGTCAATCGCATGATCAAGCAATGTCCGCCCAGCCACTTCGATCAATGGCTTGGGACAGTCGTTGGTCAACGGCCGCATGCGCTGCCCAAGACCTGCAGCCATAATCATTCCACGCTTTGGACCAGCAACCTTCACCATTCTCAGTTCCTCAGTGTTCCGCGGTACTCACGTTGGATATATTTATCAAACCAGCCCTTGAGATCGCCAAGTGCGGGGTGGCTTAGATCGCGCTCCAGATACCCCCACATACGCGGCAAGAACTGGGTATAGCGGGGTTTCCCGTCACGCTTCCATAGGCGCGCAAATATTCCTACGATCTTGGTATTTCGCTGCGCGGCCAAAAGTGCTGCTGCAAAGCGAAAGCCCGCCAGACGGCCTCAGCCGAACTCACGCCGTGCTGCGCGAAC
>JANOFD010000436.1:0-4411 GCA_031413455.1 Rhodobiaceae bacterium | reverse complement strand
GCCTGCCGCAACCGCGTGCGATCCCAGCCGGCAGCCTGCGAAGGCATTTTTCCCCACATTGGCCCCGCGCCTTCCATACCGGCCGCCAACCGCTGGAACAGGCGCAGCGTAAATCCGACAGCCACGCCCCACGTCATCCCTGACTCGTTACCCTTGGCGATCAACTGATCGAGCCGCTTCAGATCGCCATCGGCAACAGCATCTGCAACTTCGTCGCCCTCAACCGCACCGCTGTCACCGATCAACCCAACCGCCTCAGCGCGCGTCACCATGCTCCCGGCTTTTGCCGGCCCGAGATAGCAAACAAGCTTCTCAACCTCGGTGCGCAGCAAGCGCCGGTCAGCACTCAACGCCTCCGACAGATAGACCAAAGCGTCGGGCTCAACCTGCCACCCGGCAGCACTCAGCGTCTCGCGAATAAGCCGTCCGGCCTCCTCAGGCCGGTCGTCAAAACACTCAATCGCGGCTCCTCTTTTGGCGCCTTCGAAGACCTTGCGCAAAGCCGAAACCTTGGTGAGCTCGCCCGCCTCCACCACCACCAACGTGTCGCCCACGGCATCGGCGAGATAGCCCTCAAACAGCGACGCCAGATCGTTCGATGCCTCGCGCACCCGCACCACCCGCCTGCCGCCAAACATCGAGATGGCACCAGCCTCATCGCCCAGCCGGGCCGGGTCTTTCTTCAACAAATCGCCACCCAGATCGGCGACGCGAAAAGCATCGTTCATGTCGGGCACAATCGCCACCACACAGCGGTCCGCCCGCTCCCGCACCAGACCATTGTTGCTGCCAAACACCAGCACCGCCGCCCAAGCAGCAGGTGGCTTCGCACTTAGTTTGTCAGCGTCGCTGGCGGTGATTTTCAAGGCAACCCGATCCGATTAAATTGATGGCGCCGCGCCAAAAAGAAATTTCACCACGAAGGCACGAAGAACACGAAGTAGTCACAAAGCAAATACCGGCAGACGAAGCTCTTCTTGGGCGCGCACCGCGCCCGCTTTTATCTCTTCGTGACTACTTCGTGTTCTTCGTGCCTTCGTGGTGAAACTGACTTACCTCAGTCCTTCGTCCCGAACCGGTTCTCGAAATAGAGCCCCAGCTGCAACCGGATCTCCTCGCCCGCTTCCCGCGCCGCGCGTTCCTGCGCGTCGCGCTCGGCCGACTGCGTGCCGAACTGTGAGTCGACAACGTTGTAGGCCGCAATCGCCCGCGTCGTCCCACGGTCCAGCATTTCGCCACTCACCGCATCGCGCAATTCATACTTGGCGATGAGCGTATAATTATAGCGCGTGATCTGCGTATTCGCCTGAATAGCCAGACCCTCTTTGATGTCCTCAAGCTTGATACCCAACCGGTATGCGGCCCCACTCGGCGTGCCCGACGGCGTCAAAGCATCCAGCAACTGGTTGCGCAGATGCACCCCTTGCCGTCCTGGGATAGGCTCGACAAAGACCTGTCCGAAATAAACGTCCATGCCCTCGGGCGTCGTACCCACTGCATAAAGCGGACGAAAGCCGCAGCCGCTGAGCACAAGCGCCACGGCGACTGCGAAGAAAGCACTGACACCGTTCTTCATTTCTGCTCCGTCACCACGTTCACGATCCGATTGGGCACGATAATGACCTTTTTGATCGCCTGTCCGTCAATGGCCTTGCGCACCAGATCGCGAGCTAAAGCGGCTATCTCTAACGTTTTTGCATCCAAATCCTTGGGCATTTCGATTTCGTCACGCCGTTTTCCGTTGATCTGAATCACGATTGTTACACTGTCGAGCCGGGTCAAGGCGGGGTCGGCCTTCGGCCACGGCGCGTTGACCGCCATAGTTGTAGCCCCCAACCGCTGCCAGCACTCCTCCGCCAGATGCGGTGCCATGGGATTGATCAGGATCACCAAAGTCTCCAGCGCCTCGCGCAGCACCCACAGTCCGTCTGCACCCTCTGGCCTGTATTCCGTCAGCGCATTGACGAACTCATAGAGCCTAGCCACCGCCTTGTTGAAGCGGAAGCGTTCCAGATCGTCGGTGATGGCAGCAGCCGTGCGATGCGTGACCCGGCGCATGGCGACGGCCGACGCGTTGAATTGGTCCGGCGCCGCCGACCCAAACTTCGGCAGCGTGGGAACCGCGTCGTCCACCATCCGCCACACTTTCTGCACATAGCGCCAGGCGCCGTCGATGCCGGCTTCACTCCACTCCGAATCGCGCTCGGGCGGCGAGTCCGACATCATGAACCAGCGCGCCGCATCGACGCCGTAGGTGTCGGCCACAGCTTCAGGCGCCACTACATTCTTTTTCGACTTCGACATCTTCTCGATGGCGCCAATCGTCACCGGAATATTCGTGCCGATCTTGACTGCCACATCGCCACGCTTCTCGACCTCCTCGGGCAGCAGATATCGGCCATCGGGATCGCGATAGGTCTCGTGCGTAATCATGCCTTGTGTGAACAGTCCCGCAAACGGCTCGCTCAATCCCGTGTAGCCCGCCTTGCGCATGGCGCGCACAAAAAACCGTGAATAGAGCAAGTGCAAAATCGCATGCTCGATCCCGCCGATATATTGATCGACCGGCAGCCAATAGTCGACCGCCTCCTTGTTCGTCGGCCCCTCGGCCTGACTGTCGCAAAAGCGAGCGAAATACCACGACGAGTCGACAAACGTGTCCATCGTGTCCGTCTCGCGCCGCGCCGGCTTGCCACAGGTGGGACACGCGACGTGTTTCCAGGTTGGATGCCGGTCGAGCGGATTGCCAGGCAAATCAAACGTCGCATCCTCAGGCAGGATCACCGGCAAATCCTTGTCCGGCACCGCAACAATGCCGCACACAGCGCAATGAATGATCGGGATCGGGCAGCCCCAATACCGCTGCCGGCTGATCCCCCAATCGCGCAGGCGGTAGGTAATAGTTCCTTTGCCCGCCCCCATGCCTTCCAGCCTGGCGATCACGGCCCGTTTGGCATCGGCAACACTCATCCCGTCCATAAAGCCGGAATTGGCCAACACACCGTCCCCGGTATAGGCCTCGGTCCCCACCACAAAAGCTTTCGGGTCTTCGCCCGCAGGCACCACGACCGGCAGCACCGGCAAACCATACTTGCGCGCAAAATCAAGGTCGCGCTGGTCATGCGCCGGACAGCCGAATATCGCACCCAACCCATAGTCCATCAGCACGAAATTCGCGACATAGACCGGTAACGTCGCGCCCGCCACAAACGGATGCTTCGCCCTCAGCCCAGTATCGAATCCCATCTTCTCCGCCTTCTCGATCGCCTCGGCAGTCGTCCCCAGCCGTTTGCAGTCGGCGCTAAACGCGGCAAGCGCAGGGCTCGACTTCGAAAGCTCTAGCGCAATCGGATGATCGACCGAGATCCCGCAGAAACTGGCGCCAAATAGGGTGTCCGGCCGCGTCGTGAATATCTCCAGCGATTTATGCTTCGCCTCGTCGAGGGCAAACGTCACCCGCGCCCCTTCCGACTTGCCGATCCAGTTGGCTTGCATCAGCTTGACCTTGTCGGGCCAGCGTTCCAGCCCGTCGATGGCCGACAGCAACTCCTCCGCCATATCTGTGATGCGAAAGAACCACTGCGTCAGCTTGCGCTGTTCGACCAGCGCCCCTGAACGCCAGCCGCGCCCCTCGACCACCTGCTCGTTCGCCAGCACGGTGTTGTCGACCGGGTCCCAATTGACGTTGGCTTCCTTGCGCGCCACCAGCCCCAGCCGGAGAAAGTCCAAAAACATTTTCTGCTGATGCCTGTAATAGGACGGGTCGCAAGTCGCGAACTCGCGGCTCCAGTCGACCGATAACCCCAGCAATTTCAGCTGCGCCTTCATCGTCGCGATATTGGCGCGGGTCCATGCGCCCGGATGCGAATTGTTTTCGATGGCTGCGTTTTCTGCCGGCATCCCGAATGCGTCCCAGCCCATCGGGTGCAGCACGTTAAAGCCCATCGCCCGCTTGAACCGCGCCACCACGTCGCCCATCACATAGTTGCGCCCATGCCCGGTATGAATGCGCCCCGACGGATAGGGAAACATCTCAAGCACATAATATTTCGGCTTCGAACGGTCGATTTTCGTGCGGAAGACCTGTGCGTCTTCCCACGCCTTCTGCCACCTGGGCTCGGCCTCGCGGGCGTTGTAGCGCGACATGCAGTTTATCCAATGGTTCGAAACACAGCCTCACGCGAGACCGTTTCGCCAACCTTATCAGCGCATGCGCATCAACAGCCTAGCGGCATCCCGCCGCGCCTACTCGTCCTGTATTTTCAGCGCGCGCGCTTTGTTGAGAATCACATTCTCGAGCTTCGTCACCGTGTCAGGATCAACAGCGGCCTCGGCCCAATCGCCCGAAGGTTTCTTTACTTCTTTGAAAATCGAAACCCGCACCGCTTCGGCGCGCAACCTTGAATCCAGA
>JANOFD010000435.1:0-3361 GCA_031413455.1 Rhodobiaceae bacterium | reverse complement strand
GAGCGCCAGGCCTGCCATGATCAGGGCGACTGCGATGTCGGGCCATAGTGTTCTTGTGCCGAAGACGCCGATGGCTGCGACCATCACCGCTAGATTTCCGATTGCGTCATTGCGGGTGCACAGCCAGACTGAGCGCATATTGGCGTCGCCTTCGCGAAATCTGTAGAGCATCAGCGCTACGCCGACATTGGCCACCAGCGCCATAAAGCCCACCACACCCATCGTCATCGCGTGCGGCGCGGCGCCATTGGAGATACTGATCGCAGAGGCGCCAAGCACCCAGACGCCGAACAATCCCATGCTGATACCTTTGACCAGTGCCGCCCGCGCGCGCCACGCGAGCGCCAGGCTGAGGACCGACAGGCTTAGCGCGTAATTGGCCGCGTCCCCGAAAAAATCCAGCGCGTCGGCTTGTAACGATACCGAGCCCGCAGCTAGGCCCGACGCGGCCTCGACCACAAACATCACCAGATTGATGATGAGCGCCAACCATAGAATGCGCCGGTACTCGGGCGAAGCGCCGGGTGCCGGCGGGTGACAGCATTGCTCCACGACTCATTCTCCTTGGCAACGAAGGTGGAATGCTACATCCTACAGTGACTGTAGCTTCAAGGACTATTTTATGGCTCAAGAACTAACGATTGGCAGGCTGGCCAAGCACGCCTCGACGAAAGTGCAGACCATCCGGTTCTACGAGCAGGAGGGTTTGATGCCCAAACCCGCGCGCAGCTCGGGCGGTCAACGGCGGTACGCAAAGCCGCACGCCGACCGCCTCGCCTTCATCCGCCACGCGCGCGAGCTTGGCTTTCCGCTTGATGCGATCAAAGAATTGCTGAGCCTTTCGGACCGGCCCGACCAGTCGTGCGAGCGCGTCGATCACGTCGCGCGCGATGTGCTGGCCGATGTTGAAGCCAAGCTTGAGCGGCTGGAGGCGCTGCGCGGCGAGCTTCGCCGCATGATCCGCCAATGCCGCCACGGCCGCGTCTCGGAGTGCCGGGTTATATTCGTCTTGGCTGACCACTCGCACAGCAATTGCTTGTCCAAAGGGCACGAATAGGTAATTGTCGCCCAGCAATTGGGAAGCCCACTGCGTGTCACACTCTGAAACGACAGAACTGCTCGACGCTCTCTTTGAAGCCTTCAACGCCCATGACGCGGCGGCTGTTGTTGCGGTAATGACGGATGACTGTGTTTTTGAGGCGGCGGCCGGGCCAGAGGCTTTCGGCGCCCGTCACATTGGCAAAGCGGCGGTGCGCGCGGCGTTTGAGAATGTGTGGGCGTCGATGCCGGATGTTCAATGGGAAGTTCAGCGTCACTTCTGCGTCGGAGATCGCGCGGTCTCGGAATGGGTATTCAAAGCAACGCGCGCCGATGGTGCGCGCATTGAAGTGCAAGGCTGCGACCTGTTCACACTGCGCGATGGTAAGGTGGCGCTCAAGCAGGCGTTCCGCAAGGAGCGGCCGGTGTTGAAGTCGTAGTCGAGCCCGCTGATGCAAAACTACGACCCGCACTACGACCCGATTGCCGACGCAGGACCCGGCCACAATCGCGATTATGCGCCGACCTATTGGATTGCGACGGCTGGCGCGCCGCCGCCCGACGATGGGCCGATCAGCGCTGACGTCGACGCCGATGTTGTTGTCATTGGTTCCGGCTACACCGGTTTGTCGTGCGCCATTCATTTGGCGAATGAGCACGGCATCAAAGCGACAGTGCTGGAAGCCAATACTGTCGCCTGGGGTTGCAGTACGCGCAACGGTGGTCAGGCACAGATTTCATCGGGCCGCTTGAAGCGTTCGCAATGGATCGCGCGCTGGGGTCTCGACGTCGCCAAGAACCTGCACGGCGAAATTGCCGAAGCGTTCGATGTCTTTCGCGGCCTCATTTGCGACATTGATTGCGAGCCGCAGGATGGCGGACACCTTTATATTGCGCACAAGCCAAATCGCATGGCGGCGTTGGAAGCGGAATCGAAGCTGCTCAACGAAACCTTTGGCTATCGGACACGTATTCTGGGGCGCGACGAGATCCATCGTGACTATGTGCTCGACCACGAAGCGGCAGGTGCAGTGCTTGAACCGGATGGCATCGGCGTGCACGCGGCCAAGCTTGCGTTCGGTTATTTGCGGATGGCGCGCGCGCTTGGTGCCAAGGTGCATACGGCAAGCCCTGTCACCGGCTGGCAAACGATCAATGGCGTGCATCATCTGACGACGCCGGGCGGCACGGTTCGCGCGCGTGTGGTGGCGATTGCCACCGCTGCCTATACAGCGCCGGGGATGCACCGGCTTACCCGCCATCGGCTGATGCCGATCTTGTCGAACTCGCTTGTGACGCGACCGCTGACAGCGGACGAGATCATGGCGTGCAACTTCAAGACAAAGCTCGTTCTCACCGATACGCGCGTGCTGCGTCATTATTATAGGCTGCTGCCTGACAATCGCGTTCAGATCGGCAGCCGTAGCGCCATCACCGGCGCCGACGCCGGAAATCCAAAGCATTTGAATGGTCTCAAGGAAGGGCTTTATCGCAAGTTCCCGGCGTTGCAGGGTATTGAGATTGACTATTCGTGGTGGGGCTGGGTCGATGTCAGCCACGACATGATGCCGAGAATTTTTCAGCCCGATCCGACGCAGAAAATATTCTACGCGATGGGTTATGGCGGCAATGGCGTGATGTATTCGGCTCAGGCTGGCCGACGCATGGCGCAGATGATTGCGGGGAAGGGGCAAACCCTCGATCTACCGATTTTTACCTCTCCCCTCCCCGGCCGCGGCCTCCTCGTCCCCTTCCGCCGCCTAGGCCAACGCGCGATGTATGTGTGGTATCAGTACAAAGACGAGCATTGAATCGGGAGGGGTCCAATGCGTTCAGTGTTAAACAGCATCTTCGGTGTCGTCGCCGGTACGGCGTTTGCTATCTGGTGTGCATTACACATTGACGTGTTTATTGGCATCGGGTCAACGGAGTCTGTTTTTGGCGTGGCATGGTTGGGGATCGGCCTTTTCGTCTTGGTGGTGGCGTATTTTGAGTTCGCATTTCAGATCGAAGGTGAAGACCGTCCCGGATTTCAAGGGCTTCAAATGGTTCGTTCACTACCCATCGGATTGAGACTGGCTTGGTTTGCCCTTTCGATTTATGTCGTGATGCTTGGCTTGGCATTCTACTTTGTCGGGAGTTATGCCGAGCAACAGGTCCATGCACCTATCGCTCTACCAATTGGTGATTTTATCTACAAATATCATGTCAATGGATATGACGGTGACGCTGCGTCGGCATCGGCAGCTCTATTTGGTACAGCCATGATGGCAAACCTTTGCTTCCTGTTCTTCTCTTATCTTTTTTTTGGGCTGCCGGGGTG
>JANOFD010000434.1:0-15528 GCA_031413455.1 Rhodobiaceae bacterium | reverse complement strand
GTTGAGCGCGCGGGATACGGCGTTGCGCACGTCATTCGCCGCGGCTTCAATGTCGCGGGACAAACGCAAGGTGATGTTGATCGAGGACGAGCCATCGCGGCTGGACGAACTGATTGTATCGATGCCCTCGATGCCGGCGAGGGCGTCTTCCAGGGGCTGGGTCACCCTGGTTTCCACCACGGCGGACGACGCGCCCGGATAGCTTGTTTGCACGGAGACGACTGGAGGGTCGATGTCGGGCAGTTCGCGCAATGGGAGGCTAGCGTATGACAGAACGCCGAAAGCTGCGATCAAGAGGCTGATCACAGTCGCGAAGACGGGGCGCTTTATGCAGAGTTCGTAGATGCTCACGGTTGAGTGTTCCGGCGGGGTTTCGTGCCAGCGAGCTTGACCGTGGCGCCCGGGCGCAGGCGCAAGGTTCCGTCGACGACGATTTTTTCACCGGCTTTGAGGCCGGATAAGATTTCGACAAAGCCAGGCTCGCGGGCGCCGATTTGCACTTCGCGGCGTTCGGCCGCCATGTCCGCGCCCACAACAAAGACATATTGTTTGGCTTCGACCGGCACCAAGGATTGTTCGGGAGCGGCAAGCGCGGTGCGGGCGTTGCTTTCGATGCCGATGGTCAGCAGCATGCCCGGCAGCAAGGTGCCGTCGGTGTTGGGTATGATGGCGCGCACGGCAACCGAGCGCGAGCGCGGGTCGATGCGGGTATCGATGCTGTCGATGGTGCCGCTGAATTTGCGGCCTGGAAAGGCGGCGGCTGCGGCGCGGATGCTGCCGCCTTTTTTGAGAGCGGAGAGTTGCGCTTCGGGAATGGTGAAATCGACTTTGATCTGTGAGGTGTCGTCGAGGGTGGTGATGATATCGCCCGGCCGCACCAGAGCGCCGACGCTGACCTTTCGCAAGCCCAGGGTGCCTGCGAAGGGGGCGCGGATCATTCGGTCGGTGACGCGCTGGTCCATGACGGCGACCCGCGCTGCGGCGCTGTCGCGGGCGGCGTTGGCCGCGTCGAGTAACGCTTTGGTGGCGAAGCCTTTTGCGGCGAGTTCTTTCGCGCGGGCGAGGGCCTGGGTGGCTTCCTTCAGGGTTGCGCGGGCCGACGTCAAGTCGGCGGCTTGCTCGCGTTTGGTGAGCTCGGCGACGACATAACCTGTCCCCACTTTCTGTCCGTCGGTGAAGTGGAGGGCGCCGATGGTTTCTGTTGATTTGGCGGTGAGGTCGACGCTTTCGTTGGCTTTGGAGGTGCCGACGGCTTCGATGAGATCAACGAAGGCGCGGGCCTCGACGGTGGCGAGGGTGACCAGCGTTTCTTGCGCGGATCTTTCATCGCGACCGCCTTTGGACGGTGCGTGCGCGTAACTCCAGGCGAGGGCTGCGATGCCCGCGGCGGGGAGCAGCCAGAGCAAGCGGCGGTCGAATTTCATGGAAATTTCTCGTTTGCATCATACTTGGCCTTGAAACGCTTGTATGGAAGCAATCGCTGTCCTGGTTAACCCGAAAATTCGCGGAAGTTGGGCCTTAAATTTAGGACGAACAGGACACAGGACAATGTCTCAGAACAGTGTCCTCGCTGTCCTGTCCTATTTGTCCCATTCGGAAAAATGGCGCAATTGCCCGCCTAGGCGCCAAGTCCTGTTTTGCCGTCATATTCACGTTTCAAGTCGCAGCGCCTTGAGGTCATCAAGGCGAATTTAGTATAAGCCGCACCGCCATATGAACATATAGGGAACTTTAGCGGTAATTGCAAGAGGCTTCAGGCGGGGAGTTTCAGATTTATGGTTGTGCCTGTGGGTGCGCTTGAAATGGTGAGGTGGGCGGCGATAGAGGTGGCTCTTTTGCGCATGCTGGTTAGGCCGCGGCCTTGCCCCGTTGCGGTGGCGGTGTTGAAGCCGGTGCCGTTATCTTGCAGGGACAGTGTTGTTCCGCCTGGACCGGTTGAGAGGTGGAAGGTGAGTTGTGTGGCCCGGCCGTGACGGATGGCATTGCTGACGGCCTCCTGCAGAATACGGCAGAGTTGAAGCACTGTGGTTGGGCTTGAAAGCCGCGCGTGATTGACGTTGCCTATATTCCAGTTGAGGGTGACGCCCGCGGCCGTGCATTTCGGTTCAATTCTGGCCCTAAAGGTGCCAAGTGCCGTTTCCAACGAGCCTTCAAGGGTGTCGAGGGAGTCGACGACGAGATAAAGATCGTCAAGGGCGGCCTGCAGGCCTTCCACCAGGTTTTCGGTTTTGGCTTTTCCCGATTTTGCCTGGATGAGCAGCCCCAAGAGTTGCGAGCCGATCCCATCGTGGACGTCGCTCATGATGCGGCCGCGTTCGGCGATCAGGGTGCGTTCGGCCTCCTGGGTTTGCAGGAGCGCGAAGTTGGCCGCAAGCTCGCGTTCTTTCTGGGACACGCGCTGCGAGAGCGCTTCATTGTTGAGTGCGGCCAGTTGATAGACGCCAATGCCGTGACGCGCGAGCCCGAGTGCAATGAAGGCGATGATGGAGAGGGCGCCAAACTGAACGAATGCCTCTCCCTGCACGGTTGCGAAACCTGAAAGCTCGGGAATTATTTCAGTCTGCGTGAGGATGGATGAAATCGCCATTATCAGGCACACGGTTGCGGCGAAAATTTCGCCCGAAGCGTGCGCGGGCGCTACGGCATAAAAATCCACCAGCCGCTTGGTCATAAACAAGAACGCAGAGATTTCGACAATCGACTCAAAGATCGCGGCATAACCGTTCGCGGTGAGCACGGGGAGCGAGGCATATGTGATCACAATGAGTACCCACGCAGCAGCGAGCGCGATTGCGAAGCGGGAGCGATGCGCCGCTGGGCCGCCGGTCCACTCATTGACGAAAGCGGCACACGATATCCAGATCCCGCAAGCCGTGAGCATCAAATAAGCGTCGCGCAACTGTTGAGGCCACGCCACATTGAGCCACAGCGCGTGGAGCTCGCGCGCGAAAAAGAACCCCAGGGTCAACGCAATCGTCAGTACAAGGGTAGAATTCTTGATCACCGAGGAGAGCGCCAATGCGAAGAGCAAGACCATGGCGGCCGCCACGGTTGCAAACTCGGCCGTTTGAATGAGGATGAATTCCGAATGCTTGAAGGCCGGTTCAAGACGCGCGACGGGGCCGAAATACACCTCTTTGATCAGCGGCGGAGACAAGTTGCGCGCACATTGAATGTCGATCGTGTTTTTTCCGGACGTCAGCAGGGCGGGCAACAGTTTAATGAGTCTGGGTTCAACGCCATGCAGGGTTGGCCGCTCCGATAAACGGCCTGGCGTGGGCGCGGCCAGCTTGCCGTTGACGTAGACGGCGTAGTTGTCGCGCACGCGCCGGATATAAAGGGCGAGATCGGCTGTGGCCGGGTCGGTGACCTCGAACTCGAGGCGGGCGACGCCAAATGTGCCTGCTGTGTAAAAGGGGGCAGATTTCTCGACGAAGGCGGTGTCAGGGAGGTTGGTGATATCCAGTTGATCGGAAGGCGCAAATTTCAGACGGTGAACGCGAAGATCGGCAATTCCCGGAGAGGCAATGTCCATCCAGTTCAGGAGAATGTAAGACGCCATGACGGCGGCGATGACGGTTGCGATCTTGATCCAATGCGAGGGGGTAGTGGCGGCTGTGGCCGTCATGCTTATTCTCTCAGGTCAATCAAGCCGCTCTGCATGGCCTCGAAGACGGCTTGGCTGCGCGAGTTGACGGAGAGCTTGCGATAGATCGCCTTGACGTGGTCGGCGACGGTGTGGTGGGAAATGGCGAGGCGGACGGCGACTTCTTTGTATGAGAAACCTCTCGCTAGGTCGATGAGGACTTCGGTTTCTTTATCAGTCAGCGGTCCGCACTGAGGCGGCAATGCGGGGGCGTTGGTGCGTACGCGCGCCAGAATGTGGCTGGCGACCGCCGGACTGATCGGTGCGCCGCCAGCGACGACGTCGCGAATGGCGCGTTCGGTCTCTTTGCTGTCACCGCCTTTCAATAAATAACCGTCGGCGCCGGCTTCGATGGCCTGGACGACATTCTTGACGTCACCGAAGACGCTGATGACGATGATTTTCAGGTCTGTCAGACCTCTCGCCCGGGTTTGGCGTATGAGATCGAGGCCGGTGCCATCGGGGAGTGCCAAATCCAGCAACAGCACCTGGCAATTTGCGTTGGCGAGGCGAACGCCTCCTTCGAGCGTGGCGGCGGTTCCAACGATGATAAAGCCTTCCACCTGGCCAACTGTCTCGATGAGATGGTTCCGCAGAACCGGGTCGTCTTCGACGATGGCGACCCGTATGCGGTCGCCGCGCGGCGATGGCGCTGCGGAGAGGGACTCAGACATTTTGAACGGTTACTCGTGTTACTCGGAGGTTGTTTTGGAAGATGCTGGTCGCTGCCGCAAGTTGCGAGATTGCCGTTTGCCATGATCTGGGGCTTGGCTGTGATGCTGATCACCGGCGCTGGGGCTTTATCGGTATCCCATAAATATGGGAGTGGTGCTGCGCAGGGACCTCTCCCGCAGGCGGCTAGCGCATTCACACAAATATTCGCTCATTTCCCCACTTTCAAATACCGTCACCCCGTGCGGAGCGCAGCATCCTTCATGCTGCGCCGCAGACACGGATCCTATACGAGGTGCGGAGCAAGTACTGGTGCCCACTATAACAACTGGGTGATGCGTAGTAGGAATTTCACGCAAAGACGCCAAGAAGAATAGATTAAACCACCAAGGACACCAAGAGCAACAAGAGTAACAAGATGCTCCCGAAATTTCGCGCACGTGCGAGCCGCGCATTTGAATTCTTCGCATTGGGGCTTCGTACCAAAGACAAAGCACCAAACCCTTGGTGTCCTTGGTGGTTCAACTTCTTACTTTTCTTCTTTGCGTCTTTGCGAGGGATTATTTTTACGGGGTCTCCCGTGGAATCAGGCACAGATTTTTGGCGGAGAGGTTGCACCCGGATGGGTCCCGCATCGGCGCAACAGCACAAGAGTGCTGCGAGCCGCGCGCGGGATGACATCGCTTTTTGTATTGGAGATGATTGGCGATGTGTGCATGCGGTAGCCGCAAGCGGAGACAGACAGAAAAATGCGAAGCCCCGGACGACGCATCGTTCGCGGGGCTCGCTAATCACTTCCGAACTACCCAGCAGAGCCGGGCTAAGTTTACGAGGTTCACCTCGTTATGGTATGTCAAATTGTGTTTTGATGCGGTCTAGCGTGTCGTAGCCTGGGTGCTGTCTACACCCGCTTATGCCTCGAGGTTTTAGACCGTGCCCTCGCGATACGCGGCGAAGGCTTTGTGACTTTCAGGTGGCGTCATGCTCCCTCCTAAGTGCCGTTGCTCCGCTGGACGGGGTTGTTTTTGCAACCTCGTACCCTTGGAGTGTGCGCTTGTTCTGGAATCTGTCAAGGGGATATTGGGGGGATAAAAAATTAAATTTGCGCGCAGTTAGCCGGGAATTAGCGCCTTAGTTCTACAGTTGGTTGTTGCCCTTTGAGGGTGGGTATCGGTCCCGATATTGTGTCCCTTATTTCGTGCGGTGGGGCGCGATCATTTTGCGCAAAAATTCCGCCGCACCGCGCAAACCCAGGGACGTAAACAGACGCATCAAACCGGCCGGTTTGGCGCGGGCGTCGCAAATGTCGGCGTAAGCGTCGCCCGAGCGATGGGCCAGGCGAACGACGGTCGCGAACTCGCCCACGGTGCGTCCGGTGAACGACAGGCCGAAGGCGGTGCGGCCAGAGGCTTCGGTTTGCCTTGAGAGTTGAACAGGCAGCATCGCTTTGCCCGCTGGTCCATTGAGGGTGATCACGCCTGCGATGGCGCGAGCCGGCAGGTCGACGAGCTCGTCGGCAATGAAGCGGGCGCCGTGGACGGATATGTCGGCGAGGCGGCCCAGAAATTTCTCGCCACCGAGCAGAAGTTCGGCGTCGAAGCGCCGGGCAACGCGGGGTGAAAGGCGGCGCTGGCGCGGCTCGGCGATAGCGCCGAGCAAGCAGGCAAAAAAGCAGGCGCCGAAAATCGTGATTGCTGAGGCTGGAGCAAGGAGGGCACGATACTCCGGACGCAGGTTCCACGCGACGATGCAGGCCGTGGTGCCCGCGAGCAGCAGTGCGAAGACGACGACGAGCAGACCGTTGGCGCGTTCGATTTCGGGTGAGTGCTCGCCGTTGTCGCGGCCGCGCATGAGCAAAATCAGCGAAGGCGCGGACAGCAGTGCTTCCAGCATCTCGCTCCAGGTGGCGATGAGTGTGGAGCGAATGCCGGCATTGAGAGTGCCGGCCAGCATCAACGCTACCGCCATGGCGCCGAGGGAAAGGGAAGCGCCTTGGATGATGCCTGCGCCCGCGATGAGGGGGACACGAAACAAGACCGAGAGCGGCGGGATGGCAAAAATCACCGCCCAGGCAAACGGTGTGAGGGCTGCGAACAAAGCCGGCATCCAGGACAGACGCTCGCGCAGGGTCAGGCCTGGGGCCATCATGGGATCGCGTGTGAGGGCGGCATCGATGGTGCCCAAGCGTTGAGCGAGGCGTTGATGCAGGTAGTCGCGTACAGTGTCGGGTGCCAGTGCTGCAATCATCGGGCGGGAAACGACGCCGCGTTGCCAATGATCCTGAGCGGCACGAATGCGGGCGACGGCATCGGGGCGGTAGTTTGTGCGCGTGAGCGAGCCGCTCGACGATAGGGCTGCGCGGCGCCAGAGTGTCTTTTGGCCCAGGCCCAAGGCGCTTGAAACGCCCCCGATCGATTTCAGACACGATTTGAAGAAGTGACCCGGGTCGTTGGGCAGGCGCTGGGTGACGTCGATGTCTGTCAGCATCGGGTCGCCGTCAACGGCAAAGAGCGGCACATCGCAGAAGGCTAGTCTGGGATTGTCAACAAAGCTTGCGGCGACGCGCCTCAGAAGATCGGGAGTGGGCGCCTCACCGGCGTTGAGGACCAAGACGAGGCTGCTGCCGGTGCGGGCAAGCGCGGCATTGATGGCGCTGCCGGCCGGCGCTTCCGCAGAAGCCGACAGCCAGGAAGATTTTGTGCGTTCGGCGAGGGCGATGAGGGCGTTCGCGTTCTCGCTGGCACGGCCATGGCCGACGAGATAGAAGTGCGTCAACTGGCGCGGATAGTCGAGTTGGGCTGCGACCGCGAGCGAGTAGGCGGCCTTTGGTGCGTGTTTGGGGTCGGCGATGAGGACAAATATGTCGATCGTAGGCAGTTCTAACTCGGGGACGGAGTGAGGCTCGACCTCCAGCGCTGATGGCAGCAGCTCGGCGAGCGCCCCCACGACCAGCGCCAGGGCGATGAAGGCTTCCATGGCAAACAAAGTGATGGAAAGTACAGTGCCCGTTGTCGTCAGGCCTGCAAATGTCGTTTCGAAGCGCCAGACCAGGTGCAACAGCAACATCGACGCTGCCAGCCCCAGGATGATGGCGCGCGACATGGGGATGGCGTGGAATTGGAATTGATGCGATAGGTTATGCGTTGCAGCTGACCTTGCCACCGGACTACCCCTCTACGCTTGCTGCGACTCGCCCCGAATCGCAGTCCCAGAGAATCGCAAGTTGGTCCCTACAACCAGTGGCAAGAAGGACTCAGTGGCACTATTTGGACGAGTAACGATTTGTTAGGACAATGACCGAACCACGCTTGAAGACGCTGATTTGGGTGCAGGCACTGATCCGGCGGGCGGAGCTGAGCGGTGCGTCTGCATTTGTGGCGCGCAAAGGCGAGATCGATGCGGGGGCGGTGCTGGTCAAGGTGTCCCTGCTGAATGGGACCGCAGTGGTGTGGTCGTCAAGCTATGGCAGCGATGGCGGGCGGCGCTGGATCAAGGGTACTGGCGCGGACGTTGTCGCAGATGGGGACGCGGAAGCTTATATCGAGCGGGCGCGCGCACGCGATGCCGATCTGTGGGTGATCGAGATTGAAGACCGCCAGGGACGCGATTTCCTGACCGAGGCGAAGGGTTAAGCAGAAGACCCCCATCCCCTGCAGCCAGCCTACGCAAGGGCTTCGGCAGGCGCAGGGACTTCCCCCGCAAGCGGGGGCAGATGCAGTCTTTTGGGCGTGCCCTTTATTCCGCAGCCAGTGCCTGGGGGACTGGGTGGCGTTTTTCGAAGATGCTGCGGTGGTGATCGCTGGAGCGTTGGTAGAAGACGGTTTGTTCGGCGAGGGCCGCGCGAAAATCTTCCAGGCGCGTGCCGGGGCGGACTTCGAAGGCGTCGACGCCGCAGCGTTTCATGAACAGCCATTGATCGCGCAACACGTCGCCTACAGCGCGGATTTCGCCGGTGTAGGCCAGGCGCTGGCGCAGAATGCGTGCCGAGGAATAACCACGGCCGTCGCGAAATTTCGGAAAGTCGATCTCGATCACGGCAAAGTGGTTCACGTCGCCAGCCAAAGCTTCGGCGGATTGATCGGAATTCAAACGCACGCCGATGGGCGCGTTGCGGGTGATGAGATCAGCACGTTCGGTCTGCCAGCGTTTCAGCGAGACGATAACATTGCCTTGTGGCAGGGTCTCGTCATCCGCGACATGGACGAACTGATTTTCTGTGAAAGCAGCGTTCTTAATGAGCGGCATAGAGCTTCTCCCGGAACGGCTGAATGCCGACGCGGCGGTAGGTGTCGAGGAAGCGCTCGCCTGGCGAACGGTATGCAAAGTAAACGTCGATGAGGGTTTCGATGGCGTCCGGCACATCGGCTTCGCCAAACGCGGGCCCGAGAATTTCGCCCACCGATGCGGTCTCGTCACCGGAACCGCCCAGCGTGATCTGGTAAAACTCGACGCCCTTCTTGTCGACGCCCAGAATGCCGATGTGGCCGACATGATGATGGCCGCAGGCATTGATGCAGCCGGAGATCTTCAGTTTGAGTTCGCCGATCTCGCGTTGCCGGTCCTGATCGGCAAAGCGCGTGCTGATGGCTTGGGCGATATTGATGGAGCGCGCGTTGGCGAGATCGCAATAGTCGAGCCCCGGGCAGGCGATGATGTCTGTGATCAAGCCGTAGTTTGCGGTGCCGAGTCCTGCCGCATCCAATTGTTGCCACACTGTGAGCAGATCGCGCTGGCGCACATGGGCCAGGACCAGGTTCTGCTCGTGGCTGACGCGCACTTCATCGAAGCTGTAGGTCTCTGCCAGAGCGGCCACCACGTCCATTTGTGCGGCACTGGCGTCGCCCGGAATGCCGCCGATGGGTTTCAGTGACACCGTCACAATCGCGTAGCCCGGGACTTTGTGTTTGGCGACATTGCTTTCGAGCCAGATGTTGAAGGCGGGGTTTGCGGTGGTGGGGCTTTCATCGCTGAGTATTTCAAAAGCCGGGGCTGCAAAGTAGGCGGCGATGCGGTCGATCTCAACCTGCGGCAAGGCCAAGGCGCCTTGTGCTTTGACTTCTGCAAACTCGACGGCGACCTGGCGGCGCATTTCATCGGCGCCGATCTGGTGCACGAGGATCTTGATGCGGGCTTTATAGATGTTGTCGCGCCGCCCATACTGATTGTACACGCGCATTGTTGCTTCGAGATAGGCCAGCAAATCTTCTGCCGCGATGGCTTCGCCGATCATGTGACCAATCAGGGGCGTGCGGCCTTGACCGCCGCCGACATAAACGTCGAACGCCAGCGCGCCTGCCGCGTCACGGCGAATGATAATGCCGATGTCGTGCACCTTGATCGCGGCGCGGTCCTTGGGTGCGGCGGTGACTGCAATCTTGAACTTGCGCGGCAGATAGGAAAATTCAGGGTGAAAGGTCGACCATTGGCGGATGATCTCGGACCAGATGCGCGGGTCATCGACCTCGTCAGCTGAGGCGCCGGCGAAATGATCCGAGGTGACGTTGCGAATGCAATTGCCGCTGGTCTGGATGGCGTGCATTTCAACGGTTGCAAGGTCGGCGAGGATGGCTGGCACATCGGCAAGCTTGGGCCAGTTGTACTGCAGGTTCTGGCGGGTCGTGAAATGCGCATAGTCCTTGTCGTATTTGCGCGCGATGTGCGCCAGCATCCGCAACTGCTTTGACGACAGTGTTCCATACGGAATTGCGACGCGCAGCATGTAGGCGTGGAGCTGGAGGTAGAGGCCGTTCATCAGGCGCAGCGGCTTGAACTCGTCTTCGGTCAACTCGCCTGACAGGCGCCGCGCGACTTGGCCGGCGAACTGAACCACGCGTTCGTCCACGGCCTTTTGATCAAATTCGTCATAGCGGTACATTAGAGAGCGGCCTGCTTGCCAAGATCGCGCCGCACGGTGGGACCAGCGGCGCGAATGACCTCGCGCATTTTCACAGGCTTGCCTGCGGGCGTGATGTCGAACAGATAGGCGTGAACGATTTTGAGTTCGCGCTCGGCTGCGGCGCCGATGTTCAAGCTCGTTTCTCCCTGCGCCGGGGAGGTGAATATTTGCGCCGCCGCGATGCGTTCTACCCACGCGCCATCACTGGCGAGGTAGACAACCTCACCATCGCTTAACCGGTTCGCAGTTAGAACTTGCGGCATTGCTCTATTCTCTGGGCACGATCCTCTCAGGGGAAGATGGTGCGAATTTCGGTATTTGTCAATAATCCACGTGGAATAAATTGAATAACACATTATAATGTGTTATTCATTTTTTATGGCGCTTTCGTGCCATTTTTTCAATGAAAAATGCTCCAATGCTGACAAAAGTCCAAAGATCGCGATCCCTATCAGAGACAGCAGCGCCAGGGCGGCGAAGACTTTGGCGATTTGTAGTCTGTTTCCGGCCTCGATGATGCGCCAGGCCAGTCCGGTCGACGTGCCCGAGCCTGCGGCGAATTCTGCGACCACAGTTCCGATCAGGGCCAGACCGCCCGCAATCTTCATGCCGGCGAGCAGGTAGGGCAGGGCTGCCGGAAGCTGCAGACGCAGCAAGCGTTGCCAACGGCTGGCGCCATACAGATCGAACAGTTCGTGTAATTGCCGGTCGGCGGAGCGCAAGCCCAGCGTCGTGTTGGCCAAGATCGGAAAAAAGGCGACGATGGTGGCCAGGATCAACACGGCGCGCTCGGCGTTGTCGAGGCCAACCCAAATCAAGATCAGCGGCGCGATGGCGACGATGGGCGTGACTTGCAGAGTAACGGCGTAGGGAAATAGCGCGCGTTCGATCATACGGCTTTGGGCGAAAACAACGGCCAAGGCGGCACCGATGATCAGGGCGAGCACAAAAGCCTGTACCGTGATGCGGATCGTCACCCAAGCGGACCCGGCGAGCGAGCGCCATTCGCTGCTGGCCGCAGTCAAAATTTCTGACGGTGGAGGCAGCACAAATTTCGACACTTCAAGTGTCCAAACCGCCCATTCCCAGACCCCCAGTACGGCCACCGCGACCAGGGTTGGCAAGGCATAGGCGAGGGTGCGTTCAGCACTCATTGTTCGTCTCCATGCAGGGCCGAGCGCAGCGCCCGGCAGCGCTGGCCGTAGAGTTCAGAGGTGCGGAAATTGAGGTCGCGCGCCTGCGGCTCGGGCATCGGGAGATCCGCTATGACGCGTCCGGGCCGCGCGCTCAACACAACCACGCGCGACGAGAGGTAGACGCTTTCATAGATCGAGTGCGTGACGAAAATGATTGTGAGCTTTTGTGTGACCCACAGAGCGCGAAGTTCATCGTTTAATCGTTCACGCGTGAGTTCATCGAGGGCGGCGAACGGTTCGTCCATCAGCAACACCGACGCCTGCGCCGCCAGGGCCCGCGCAATCGAGACGCGCATGCGCATGCCGCCGGATAATTCGCGGGGATAGGACTTTGCGAAGGCGCTCAAGCCAACCAGTTCCAGCGCCTCAGCCGAGCGGCTGCGAATGATGGGTGTGTCGGCGCGCGACAACTCCAGCGGCAAGCGCACATTCTTTTCGACGCTGGCCCACGGCATGAGCGCCGCATCCTGGAAGACAAAGCCGACGGCGGGTTTTGCTCCAGCCCATTTGATTTCGCCGCTGGTTGGCGCGGTCAGTCCTGCGATCAAGCGCAACGCTGTGCTCTTGCCGCAACCCGATGGTCCCAGAAGCGAAAGAAATTCACCGCGCTCAATTGCAAACGACGCGCGATCAAGCGCCTTGACGCCGGTGGTGAAAGTTTTGGTGACGTTCGAAAAGGATAGCAGCACCGTTCAGTCCGGTTTGGCAGTTTTTGCAACGGTCACGCCGCGGCCTTTGTTCACAAAGCGGGCATCGAAAGCTTTCTTGTAGTCGAGTTTGTCGTCGAATACCTTGTTGGCTCTCATCAAGTCGGCAAACTGTTTCAAACGTGCGTCCGTCATGGCGCCGATGCCGAGTTTTGCGGCATCGCCACCCTGCACCATGCCGCGCGCGCGCATTTGCGCTATGGCCTGGGCAATGATGTCGTCGCTCATTTCCGGATTGTCGCGTTTGATCAGTGCGTTGGCGGCTTTCGCATCGCCTGTCAGGTATCTGGTCCAGCCGTCGATGCTGGCTTCAACAAAGGCTTTCACGACGGCGGGGCGTTTGCGCACATCCTTGCCGCGCGCCATGATGAAGTTGGCATAGCCGGGATAGCCGTAATCGGCCAGCATGAATACTTGCGGTTTGATCTTGCCCTGAGTTTCGATCGTGTAGGGTTCAGAGGTGACGTAGCCTTGCTGGATCGCGGTCTTGTCCGTCAGAAACGGGGCCATATTAAACGTGTACTTGCGGATCTGCCTGTCGTCAAAGCCGTAGCGCGATTTCGTCCAGATCCACCACGTGGTCACCGTCGCATCCGATATCATCACCGGTTTGCCTTTCATGTCGGCGATCGAGGTGATGTCTTTGCGCGGATGGGTGATCAGAACCTGAGGGTCTTTTTGAAAGATCGCGGCCACTGCCACCGCATCGGCGCCCGCCGCTGCCATGTTCAACGGCTGAAAATGGTTCGAGCCCATGGCAAAGTCGACGGCGCCTGCCGCGATCAATTGCGGTGTATTCACCGAAGGTCCGCCCTGCTTGATGGAAACGTCTAGGCCTGCTTTTTTGTAAAGCCCTGCGGCCAACGCCTGATAGAAGCCGCCATGTTCGGCCTGGGCCTTCCAGTCGGTTACGAAAGTCACCTTGACGAGCGTGGGCGCTTTGGGCTTCGCAGCGAGCGCCGGCGAGCAAAGGGGGAGGAGGCAAGCAATCACAAAAAGTAAAGCGCGAGGCATGAATGTTTCTCTTTTGCAGCGATGGCGGGATTATAGTCTTGCCAACGGTATCTGATCAAAGGAAACTGGCAGTGTCGGCCAAACGTGAAGCCGATTGTTCTGTTGGCCGCGAAGTCCCCCATCGTCTGCGAGCCACAAGGGCTGCGCAGCCACTTCCCCCGCAAGCGGAGGAAGACACAAAAGCATCATGGGGTCTGCAGCGCCTCACATTTCGCGGCCCGCCGTTGTTGATCGAGTTCGGCCAGGCGGGTTTCGTTGTTGATGAGGGTGCGAAACAACACCAATCCCTTGTCCGACGGTGCGCTGACCACGATAACACCGGGGCCCTGCGGCGCCACCGTCTGTCCGCGCCCGGCAATCACTATCGTTGTAGGAATTCCCTTGGCCTGGGTGTCGTTCAAGACGAAGAAATTGTCGGTGTTGGCGGCATAAAACGCCACCGACCAATACGTGCCGGTGGGGGCGGCTGTCACGACCCTGAGCGGATGTTTGGAGACATCGAACAAACAACTCGAGTAGAGCAGATCGGGGCTGGGCCGGACAATCCTGCGCGACGATGCCGTTGAACGCTCTGCATGTGCAATCGTGTACGCATCCTGTTCAGCGCGCGCGGCCAGCACTCGGCCCATAATCAACTCGGGCGCATAGGCAATTGCGGCCCAATGCACCAAGGCGGCGCCGCACAGGGTGATCACGCCAAACTTCAGCCATTTGGAAGTCATGAACACCCCTCCCTGGTGATGGAAGGCAGACGAGCGGCGGAGGGGGCCTGCACGACGGACGCGCCCGGATTATAGAGCCTGAGCATGACATCGAAGCCATCGGGCGAAGTTGCTATCCAATTCTGCTGTTCGGCCGCCAACGACAGCCGCACGACAAATGTTCCGTCTGCAGAGCGCACAACACTCGTTTGGCTCACAGCGTAATTGTGGGACGGTGTGTCGATGAGGAAATTGTCATTGGCGTAAGCCGTGATGCTCCACCATCTGGCGTCAGGATCGCGCCCTTCGATGCGATAAGAGCAATTTCCGTCCAGTGCTTCACCGGCGCTGTCGCGTTTGGCGATGTAGTAGATCGTTTCGCTTTTGTTGAGGGCCAGTAAGCCCGCAATTGCCACTCTCGCCCGTGTGTACATGTCGGCATCTACGCCGCCCGACGTCAAATCCGTGGTCCAAGGGCCATTTGAGACGACAAATTTCCCGAAGCCAAATTTGCTGGCGCTGTAATAGGCGCTGGACAATCCCAAGACGAGCGCAAGCGTGACACCGCCAACCAATCGCAACAAAAACCACACTGACAAACACCTTTCGTAGATTCGGCGGAAATTCAGGCTTAGAAAGGATTTTTGGTGTCGGCGTCACTCGCTGGCGTTTCCGGAGCAACATCCGCCATATCATCGGGCTCGACTTGTGTGTCAGTAGCCACTTGCGTTTCGTCAACCGCCGGTTGGTCAAAGCCTGGTGGGAGTCGCCGTGGCGGTGGCGCCGACATCGTTTCCGGTCTTTCCGGTTCGTCGCCGAACAGACTATCGAAGAAATCTTCGATTACGCCGCGATCATCGCCGTTGCCGGCGTTGCCGTCGCGCTCCACCCAGGGGTTGTCTTCGCTGCCGACATCGGCGACGCTATCCGCGTTGTTGTATCCGTTAACGCCGGGCAGGGAATGAATCGGTATGGTGCGGTGCGCCTCCTGCATGAAACTTTTCCAAATGCTGGCTGGAAAACTGCCGCCGACGACTTTACTCATGCCAGTGTTGTCATCGTTGCCCATCCAGACACCGGTCACATAATCGGCCGTGTAGCCGATGAACCATGCGTCTCGCCACTCCTGGCTGGTGCCCGTCTTTGCACCTGCGGGACGTGGTGCCAGGTCGGCGCGATGACCGGTTCCGGACTGCACGACCTCGAACATCATCTGGTTCATTTCTTCCAGCGCGGTTTGATTCATCACCGTGACCGGGGGAGGCTGACGGAATTGGTAGAGCACGGTGCCGTCAGACGTTTTGACATCCAAAATCACGTAGGGTTCTGCGCGAATGCCTTGATTGGCAAAGGCCGCGAACGAACTCGTCATTTCATAGAGCGTCACTTCCGAAGTCCCCAGGGGCAGGGAACGGTTCGGTTCCAAGGGTGATGTAATTCCCAAACGCTGCGCCACGCTGATCACTTTGCGCCGGCCAACTTCGTCGGCGAGCCTGACCGCGATGGTGTTGATGGACTTGGCCAGCGCCTCTCGCAGTGTAATAAATCCCAGGTACTGCCCGTCATAATTTTCAGGGCTCCAGCCGCGGTTCTCGTAGGGCGCATCTTCGCGCATGTCATCGGGCGTCAGTCCGGCTTCAAGGGCTGCCAAGTAGACAAAGGGTTTGAATGACGAGCCCGGCTGACGCTTGGCCTG
>JANOFD010000433.1:0-2387 GCA_031413455.1 Rhodobiaceae bacterium | reverse complement strand
CTGGGCAACAGCACGGACAGTTGATGCAGGAAAGTTTTGCGCGAAAGATTTATGCAGATGAGATTGGTGGACGGCTGATGAGTGCCATTCAGATCACGACGGCGGCGGGCATTTGCGCGATGGTTGATTTGCTGGCCGAAGGCAAGTTGCCAAAGAAGGGCTTTGTGCGGCAGGAAGAAGCCGACCTGAAGACCTTTTTGGGCAATCGTTTTGGCCGGTACTACGCCCCAGAGGAGCGCTAGGCCTTGAGCAATCTTCGCAGCGGCGGCCAAATTCTCGTCGATCAGCTGAAGATTCATGGCAGTGAGCTGGCGTTCTGCGTGCCGGGGGAAAGTTATCTCGCAGTGCTGGATGCGCTTTACGATGCGCGCGAGCAGATAAGGTTGATCACCTGCCGGCATGAAGCGGGGGCTGCCAATATGGCGGAAGCCTACGGCAAGCTTACGGGCAGGCCTGGCATCTGTTTTGTGACGCGCGGCCCGGGTGCCACGCATGCCAGCGTCGGGTTGCACACGGCGTTCCAGGATTCGACGCCGATGATCCTGTTCATCGGGCAGGTGGCACGCGACCAGACCGAGCGCGAGGCGTTTCAGGAAATCGACTACCGGCGGATGCTGGGGCCGCTGACGAAGTGGGTGGCGGAGATCCCCTCGGCCGACCGCGTCCCTGAATTTGTCTCGCGGGCGTTTCATACAGCGGTGAACGGCAGGCCGGGTCCGGTGGCGCTGGCCTTGCCGGAGGATATGCTGACGGAACGCATGGCAGCGGTGGATTCCAGGCGCTTTAGCCGGATTGAGTCTGCGCCGCGCCCTGAAGATATGGCGCGGCTGAAAGAGATTTTGGTGTCGGCAGAGCGGCCGCTGGCGGTCATTGGCGGAGGTGGCTGGACTGATGAGGCTTGCCAGGCCTTTACGCAATTTGCGGAACGCTGGTCGCTGCCGGTGGTAACGTCATTTCGCGGCAAGGATCGTATCGATAACCGGCATGCGCTTTATGCCGGTGACATGGGCATTGGTATTGACGCAAAACTTGGGGCGCGGATTGGCGAGGCGGATGTTCTGCTGGTGGCGGGGCCACGCTTGGGCGAAATGACGACGAATGGGTACACGCGCCTTGTGGCGCCGGTGCCCAAGCAGCGGCTTGTGCATGTTTATCCGGCGGCAGAGGAACTGAACCGGGTCTATCAGGCCGAGCTTGGCATAGTGTCGGGGATGGAAGCGTTTGCGCGCGCAGCGGCAGCGATGAGTGTGGCGCCCTTGCGCTGGACAGGCTGGAGCAATGAAGCGGTTGCCGACTATCGCGCCTTTGTGAAGCCGATAGAAGTCAAGGGCGCGGTCAATCCGTCGGAGATTTTCGCCTGGCTGAACCAACGGTTGCCGGATGACGCGATACTGACCAATGGGGCCGGCAACTATGCTGGCTGGCTGCACCGGTTTTTCCTGCACAAGCGCTTTCATACCCAACTTGCGCCGACGAGCGGGGCGATGGGCTATGGTGTCCCGGCTGCGATTGCTGCGAAAGCGGTACATCGGGATCGTATGGTGGTGGCGTGCGCGGGTGACGGCTGTTTCCTGATGAACGGACAGGAGCTGGCGACTGCAGTACAGCACGATCTAAACGTTATTGTGCTGGTGTTCAACAACAGCATCTATGGCACGATCCGCATGCATCAGGAGCGCGAGTATCCGGGGCGTGTTTCGGGGACGGATTTGAAGAACCCGGATTTTGCGGCTTATGCGAAAGCGTTCGGTTGCTGGAGCACGACGGTGCGCGCGACGTCCGAGTTCGCGCCGGCCTTTGAGGCGGCGGTGGCTTCGGGGCGTCCCGCGTTGATTGAAATTATTACCGACCCTGATCAAATTTCGCCGACGGCAACGCTTTCGGGCATACGCGCTGCGGCGCTCAAACAGAAATAGTTGGAGGACCTCATGATTTCCGAAACGCTCAAGGCGCTTGGAATTTCGCAAGAAGACGTGTCGCGTGGTGATCTAGTTGTGCGCAGTCCGATTGATGGTGCCGAGCTTGGCCGGGTGCGCAGCGACAGCGCGCCAGAGGTTGAGGCGAAGGTCGTAGCGTCGGTGAAGGCTTTTCAGGCTTGGCGCGAAGTGCCTGCGCCAAGGCGAGGCGAGCTGGTGCGTCTGTTTGGCGAAGAGCTGCGCGCCAACAAGGTGGCTCTGGGGCGGTTGGTGACGCTTGAGGCGGGTAAGATCACCCAAGAGGGTCTGGGCGAAGTTCAGGAGATGATCGACATCTGCGATTTCGCGGTCGGTCTGTCGCGTCAGCTTTATGGTCTGACGATTGCCTCGGAGCGGCCGGGGCACCGGATGATGGAGACTTGGCATCCGCTGGGACCGGTTGGCGTGATCAGTGCGTTCAATTTCCCGGTG
>JANOFD010000432.1:0-4215 GCA_031413455.1 Rhodobiaceae bacterium | reverse complement strand
AAATGCATGGCGCTTGAGTATCGTGCGTCCGTGATCGCTAAAGGGCGCATTGAAAAAATGCATCTGCAGGTCAGGCGCCTCAAGTTCGGGGCGGCTCTTGACGAAGGCCCCCGCCTCCAACCCTTGGGTGCGGCCAGCGCCAGTACCAAACAAAATGTACTGCACGCCAATTCCCAGAACGGTAAGCGGACTGGCGATTTGCGCATAGGCGGTAACGGGCTGCGTACATGCGTATTGAATGTTGACGTCCAGATGGTCCTGAAGGTTTTGTCCAACTCCCGGCAAATGGGCGACGACAGGTATGCCAAAGCGTTGCAGATATTCGCTGTCTCCCAATCCCGACAAAAGCAAAACCTGTGGCGTACCAACGGCACCGCACGAAACAATGACTTCTCTGCGCGACTTGACCTGGAATGCCCGGCCGCCCTTCACATACTCAACGCCCACAGCACGTTTGCCGTCGAACAGAACGCGTGAAATGACAGCGCCTGTCTCAACTTTAAGGTTCGGCCGCTTGAGCGCGGGCGCCAGATAGGCCGCCGCTGAACTGCACCTCTGTCCATCCTTGACCGTCAGTTGGAACAGGCCGAAGCCTTCCTGCTGTTCGCCATTGAAATCAGCCGTGGTCTTGTAGCCGGCCTGGCGCCCCGCCTCGACGGACGCTTCGTACAGGGGCGATGACTTCGCGGTGTTGCTGACATGCAGTGGCCCTGAGCCGCCGCGGAAATCATCGGCGCCTGCTTCGTTGGTTTCAGAGCGCTTGAAGTAGGGCAGCACGTCCGCATAGGACCAGCCCTCCAGACCCAGTTGCCGCCAGTGATCGTAGTCGCGTGCGTGTCCCCGGATATAGACCATGCCGTTGATCACCGACGAGCCGCCAAGCCCTTTGCCGCGCGGCCAATAATCTCGGCGATTGTTGAGGGCTGCGGTCCCTTCAGTTGCAAACCCCCAATTGTGCTTGTTCGGTTTGGTGATGAGGCTGCCGACGCCAGCAGGCATCCGCACCATAATGCCATCGCTCTTCGGACCAGCTTCCAGTAGCAAAACTTTGTGCGAAGGGTTCTCGGACAACCGATTCGCCAGCACGCACCCGGCACTTCCAGCCCCTGCAATCACAAAGTCGAATTCAGCCAATGTCATCACAATAATCCATATTTCCCGGGCTTAACATCTGAAAGACGGCATTAACCACCTGTCCGTTACACTAGTGCCGACTTTGGTGGCCAGGCTCAAGGGCTTTTGGCATGTGAAATGTTTTAGGTGGCCGATGGAACAAGATCAATCAAGTTCAAGCGAAAGCGAACGTCGTCGCCAGAAACGCACGGCCCTGAACCTGCAAGTTCGCTTTTTGCTGCAGGACGGCAGCGAACACAGCGGTGTGGTCACCGATGTTTCCATCGGCGGAATGAACATCGCCTCTGAAATTCGTCCGGCCGAAGGCTCGATCATTATCGCCTATGTCGATGACCTTGGCCGCCTTGAAGGAATCGTCGCCCGCGTTGACGAGCATGGCATCGCGATGCGCTTGACCCTGTCGTCCCTGCGCCGCGACAAGCTGGAAGAACGTCTGGGTACTGGAAAAAAATCAGCTGACGGCCGCCGCTACCAACGCGACTCGACAGCGGGTGCAACCCGCATTCTGCGCGCCGATGGGCGGGAACTTGCCGCCCGCGTGATCGATTTGTCGCTCGGCGGTGTGTCACTTGAATCCGCGGAATGGCCACCCTTGGGCGAGCAGGTCATGGTGGGCAAAATGCGCGGCCGCGTCGTGCGCCATCATGAAACTGGTATCGCGATCGAGTTCACCGAGATCCCGCCCTCACGTGGCAGCCTCGCCGAACAGCTGACAGCCTCCGAACGCGCCGCCTAGCTAAAACGGCCAGACCGCCATGCCATGCGCAGCGTTGCGCACATCCATGGTCAGGTTCATAGACTGGATGCGTTTGCCTGCGGCCAAATCGTAAACGGAAATTGTGGTTGGCGACGAGCCCGCCGCAACCAATGTGTCAGACAAGGGGCACAGCCCGCGCCCAAACGCCTGGCGTGCCAATTTCGATTCATCGAGATTGAGGTTGAGCAATTCGGCATCGGCATAACGCGGCACCGGCATCGAAACCTGGCGCGCGCCATCAATGAAACAGACAGCATCGGATTCCGTATCGTTGTACAAAATGCCGGCGCCAAAGGGCCTGGCGTTGTGCGTTCCCAGCGGCAGTCTCGCAACCATCGTGATCTGGTTTGCGCCAATGCGAACGAGCGAGCCCAGTTTGCGGCCTGCTACATAGATTCCGCGCCCATCGACGTACACATTGTTGAAGTGAAATCCGATGCCGACTGTCGGCCCGCCCGCCTGGTTGGGATCAAAAGCCCGGGCTCCCAATTGAGCCCCTTGTGGGAAAACAAAGATACCGCCATCGAAAACGCCCGCTGACAGATCGAAACGCAAAACACTGTCAAAGCCGGTCGACGTCAAATAGAGGTGAGGCCCAAATACACATATCTCGTGGCAATGCTTCAGATACGCATTGCGATACGATGCAACGATTTCAAACGCGCGGTTAAAAACATAGAGCTCATCGCTGGCAGCCACATAGACCTTGTCGTCATGAATGACGATGCCACGCAGTCCGCGATCCGCTCCACGCCCCTCGAAATTGATATCGCAATTGTTCCAGTCAATGACTTGCTCAGAGCGCCCGCGCGCCAAGTCGACCAGATACAGCCCGCCATGGCTATCGCCCTGGCGCGATCCCCTCACAACAGAGCTGACCAGAAGTTTCGGGAGTTCAATCACCGCTCAACGTAGTCGAAAATGAAATGCAGCCGGTCCTGGTCACTGCGATTGCGCACCCCATGCATTTCTAGATTGTTGATCTCGTAAGCGATCCCTTCCTTCAGGTGAAAGTTCTCACCGCCGACCGAGAAATCGACCATGTCGTTGGTGATCAGCGGCACATGGATCCGGTGGCCGACGGCAAATGACGGGTCGGTATCAATGTGGGGTACAATTTTGCCACCGGCCACAAGGTTGGCAATCATGGCGCGAATGACGACGCCATTCTTGGGATAGTACTGGCGCACGATGTCTTCGACCATGGGCTGCGCAAATGGAGCAAAGTCGTCCCAACCTTTGCGTTTCGAGACCTTGATGCTGGGCCAAACTTTCAGATCGATGAAAAGCAGAATGATCGAGCGTGTGTCGTAGTGGATGTCACTGAACACCTCCTGGCGCAGCGTGTCCTCGGCCCAGGCTTCCGGCCTGATGTTGCTTGCCGCGCTTTTCAGCGGCAGGTAATCAACCGGACCCAGTGTACGCACTTTTCCATCTATTTTCATCAGAGCACCGTAACTTCATTCATCGCTAAATTCTACCGCCCCTTCCATTGCGGCGGCCGCTTTTGCGCGAAGGCCATAGGACCTTCAATCAGGTCTTCGCTGGTAAACATGGCGCGGATGCCCTCATAGGTCCGTTGATTTTCGGTGGCCGCCTTCAGGTGGGGCTCCATCAAGCCGCGATAAACGGCTTCTTTTGACGCCCGGACTGACATGGGAGAACATTCCAGAATCTGCGCGGCAATTTTCCGGGCAGAATTCACCGCCTCGCCGGGCTTGCAGATCTCGTTGACAAAACCCAGCGCAAGTCCCTCTGCCGCGTTCACGCGGCGACCGGTCAAAATCATGCCTAATGCGCGCTTGGTCCCGATCTCGCGCGGCAAGCGATGAAGCCCCCCCGCCAAGGCGGCCAAACCCACGCGTGGCTCGGGCAAAGCAAAAATCGCAGTCTCGGCTGCAACAATGATGTCGCAAGCCAATGCAATCTCAAATCCGCCCCCCATCGCCAGGCCGTTCACGGCAGCGATCACCGGCTTATTCAAATCGTACCGCGCGGTCAGCCCTGCGAAGCCGCTGGGCGGCATGGTGATGGGATTGCCGGCGGCTTGATATTTCAAGTCATTGCCCGCGCTAAACGCCTTGTCGCCTGCGCCCGTAATAATTGCGACCCATTGCTCGGGATCGGACGCAAAATCGTCGAATAATTTTGCCAGTTCAAAATTCGCAGGCGGGTGCAGCGAATTCATCACTTCGGGCCGGTTGATGGTCACGATCGTGAGTTTACCTTCACGTTCAACTTTGCAGAATTCAGTGTTCGACATGGCTTCGTCCTGTCTCGGAATGGGATGGCATGGTTGATGCTCTACCTAATGTTAACCTGCC
>JANOFD010000431.1:0-1053 GCA_031413455.1 Rhodobiaceae bacterium | reverse complement strand
GGCACCGAGACGCACGGTTTGGCCATCTTCGTTCTTGACCGGGAAGGTGAGTTCGGCTTCGACGACGGGGCCGGTATAATAGGCAAGACCGCGAACAATTGAGGGATCAAAGGCGATGCGTGTGGCGTCGTAGCCGTTGCCGGCGAGGATGCTTTCGATGTCGCGTAGCTCCCGCACACCTTCGCGGCCCTGGACGCTTTCACCGACCAGGCGTTCGAGTTCATTGCAGACGGCTTGGCGATCGGCGGTTCCGGCCTGGGTGAAGGCGATGACGCGGGCGATGGCGTTGGCCGACAGGTTCGCGCCTTTGGTGAAATCGCCGGATTCGTCTTTGCGGCCGGCGCCCAGCAATTGGCTGACGCCGTCTGGACCAAGGCGATCGAGTTTGTCGATGGCGCGCAGGACGCCGAGGCGCTGGGCTTCGTGTTCGGGACCGGAGGCGATGCCGATTGATTCCAAGATGCCGTTCAGGATTTTGCGGTTGTTGACTTTGACGATGTAGTCGCCCTTGAGCCCCAGGGCTTCGAAGACGTCGCAGAGCATCATGTAGCCTTCGGCGTCGGCCGTGGGTGATGCCGTGCCGACCGTGTCGGCGTCGAACTGGGTGAATTCGCGGTAACGGCCGGGGCCAGGCTTTTCGTTGCGGAAAACCTGGCCGACCTGGTAGCGGCGGAAGGTTTGGGCAGCTCATCGTAGTTTTCGGCAACGAAGCGGGCGAGTGGCGCGGTCAGGTCGTAGCGCAGCGACAGCCATTCTTCGTCGTCGTCGCGGAAGGCGAAGACGCCTTCGTTGGGACGGTCGAGGTCGGGCAGGAATTTTCCCAGCGAGTCCGCGAACTCGATGGCGGGGGTTTCGAGCGGATCGAAGCCGTAGGAGTCGAAGACCGTGCGAATGGTGTCAAGCATGCGACGCTCGGCTATCAGCTCGGCGCCGAGGAGATCTCGAAAGCCGCGCGGCTTTTCGGCGGTTGGTTTTTTTGTTTTATCTTTTGACATGTCGTTGGCACTCTTGCGAAATGTGGAAGTGCCCTCATCCGTCACGCCGCGAAGATGC
>JANOFD010000430.1:0-4230 GCA_031413455.1 Rhodobiaceae bacterium | reverse complement strand
GTGCCGGGTGTCGAGGCGCGGGACCAGGATTTGCGCTCGAAGCGTCCGGCGGGGCGGTCCGCGAACTGGCCTGTCAATTCACCTTCGATGGCCTCAAAGGTGGCGCAGATCTGATTGCGCAGGTCTTCGAACCAGGCGTCTGCACGGTTCTTGTGGTCCTGGGTGAGGTTTGTTGTCACGATTTGTCCTTCAGGCAGGCGGCATGGTCTTGGTCTGGCGCAGCGCTTCGCCCAGGATCATAGCGCAGGAAACGGCGACGTTCAGAGACCGCATTGCGTTGGCCATCGGAATTCTGACGCGCGCGTCGCAGGCGTTCATGACTTCATCGGGCACACCGGCACTCTCGCGACCAAAGATCAGAGTATCGTCCGCTGCGTACACAAATTCGCTGTACGGCACGCTCGCCTTTGTTGAGGCGAGGATAAGCCGGGCGGGCACACTTTGGCGAAAGGCAAGCCATGAGCGGTGGCGCATGACACTGGCTTTGGCGATGTAGTCCAAGCCGGCACGCTTGAGGGCGGCATCTCCAAAAGGAAATCCACAAGGTTCGATGATGTCGACAGGAACATTCATGCACGCACCAAGCCGGATGATGGTACCGGTGTTGGCCGCAATATCAGGTTGATACAAAGCGATGCGCATTGAGCATGATCAATCCTATGGGGAGAAAAATGTGAAGTGTGCTTCATTGTCTGCACCGCTCGGCTTTGCGCCATTTATGCGGCATCGTGACGCAAGACCGCTAGGGATCGACTCTCTATTTTCCAGCCGAATTCAAGACCTTGACTGGGCGTGCCGCGATTCGCAGTCGCGTTAGCCCGCAGCACAATTTCTCCATCGTTTTTCCGCCTAAAAGGGGACTTCATACCTTGGCGCATTCAGCGGACACCGCCAACGTTACGCGGCGTGATTTTCTATTGGTGGCTTCCTCCACGGCTGCTGCTGTTGGCGGAGCCATTGCCTTGTGGCCGTTCATTGATCAGATGAATCCGGCTGCCGATACGTTGGCATTGAAAGAAGTCGAGTTTGATCTGGCGCCGATCGTCGCCGGGCAAATCGTGACGATCGAATGGCAGAAGAAGCCGGTGTTCATCCGGCGGCGGACTCCGGAAGAAATCGCGTCCGCCGAAGGTGCAGCGATGAAAGATTTGAAGGATCCGCAAGCCGACAAAGATCGCGTGCAAAAGGCAGAGTGGTTGATCCTGGTTGCGACCTGCACGCATCTGGGCTGCATTCCCAGCAATCTGTTCAAAGGCGAATTCGGCGGCTGGCTGTGTCCATGCCATGGATCGCATTACGATACATCGGGCCGCATTCGCAAAGGCCCGGCACCGAAGAATCTGGAAGTGCCTCCCTATCAGTTTCTCTCAGACACCAAAGTCTTGATAGGCGCAGCACCGAAACCCACAGCTCCTGCTGAACACGGGTAAAAAGCGACACCATGGCTCACGGCAATTATAGCTACCAACCCAAGAACGCGTTCTCCAAATGGCTCGACTCGCGGCTGCCGATCATTCGTCTGATGGACGAAACGATGTTGCAGTTTCCGACGCCGAAGAACCTGAATTACTGGTACACGTTTGGCGGCATTCTCACATTCATGCTGGTGCTGCAAATCCTCACCGGCGTCGTGCTGGCGATGCATTATGTGCCGCACGAGACCATGGCCTTCGACAGCGTTGAGCGCATTATGCGCGACGTGAATTATGGCTGGCTGTTGCGTTATTTGCATTCGAACGGCGCGTCGATGTTTTTCATTGCCGTTTATCTGCATATTTTCCGCGGACTCTATTACGGCTCGTACAAGGCGCCGCGTGAGGTGTTGTGGCTGCTAGGGATCGTGATTTATCTGCTGATGATGGCGACAGGTTTTCTTGGCTACACCTTGCCTTGGGGCCAGATGTCGTTCTGGGGTGCCACTGTCATCACAAACTTCTTCAGCGCCATTCCGTTCGTGGGCGAAGCGGTCACGCAGTGGCTGTGGGGATCATTTGCAGTCGATAACTCAACGCTGCAGCGGTTCTTCAGTTTGCACTATCTGTTGCCGTTCGTGATTGCGGGCGTTGTGGTGCTGCATATCTGGGCGCTGCACGTGCCGGGGAACAACAATCCACTCGGCATTGACGTGAAGGGGGCGGCCGATACCGTGCCGTTTCACCCGTATTACACGACCAAGGATTTGTTCGCGCTCGTCGTGTTCATCATGGTCATGTGTTATTTCGTGTTCTTCAATCCGAATTTCCTGGGGCACGCGGATAACTATATTCCGGCCAACCGGCTGGTGACGCCGCCGCACATTGTGCCTGAGTGGTATTATCTTCCGCTCTACGCGGTCTTGCGCTCGGTGCCGGACAAGCTGATCGGTGTGTTGTTGATGTTCGGGGCGATTTTGGTGTGGGCGTTCCTGCCGTGGCTCGACCGCAGCAGCGTGCGTTCGTACAAATTCCGGCCGGTGTCGCGGCAGTTGTTTTTCATTTTGCTGATTGTGACCTGGATTTTGGGCATGCTTGGTGCTCAGTCGGTGGACGGCGATTTTGAATTCTATTTCGGCCTGGTGCTTCCGATATCGAAGCTGTTTTTGTCGCAGATATGCACGATTTATTACTTCCTGCATTTCCTGGTGATCACGCCGCTTGTGAGTATGAATGAAAAGGCTCTGCCGGTGCCCGAAAGCATCGCGACAGCTGTGCTTGCAAAAAATTCTAGCGCGCCTAAAGCGCGAACTGCGGGTTAGGGGAGAGCGCCATCATGAAACTCAGAGCTCTTCTTTCATTTGTCGCGGTGTTTGCTTTTGCCGGAGTGGCTTTGGCGGCAGGCGATAATACTGAACCCAAGCATCCGGAAAAGCAGACATGGACGTGGGAGGGCCCGTTCGGGACTTTCGACCGGCGGCAATTGCAGCGCGGGTATCAAGTCTACAAGGAGGTTTGCGCGTCCTGTCATTCTATGAATTTGGTTTCGTTTCGAAATTTGTCGCAACCGGGCGGACCGGAATTCAGCGACGCCCAGATGAAAGCGCTTGCCGCTCTGGTTCAGGTGAACGCGCTGGACGACAACGGTGAGCCCATTCAACGCCCGGCCACGGCGGCGGACCGGTTTCCATCGCCATTTGCAAATGAGAAGGCGGCGCGGGCTGCCAACAACAATGCCTACCCGCCCGACCTCTCGGTCATCGCAAAAGCCCGCGCGCATGGGATTGAAGGGGAGGGTCCCGACTATCTTTATGCGCTGATCACGGGTTATTCGGAGGCTCCCTCCGGTTTCCAGTTGCTGCCGGGTCTCAATTATAATCCCTATTTTGCCGGTCATCAGATTGCGATGCCGCCGCCGCTATCGTCGGATGGCCAAGTGACATGGGCGGATGGCAATCCACCGGCGACGAAGTCGCAAATGGCAAAGGATGTTGTGGCGTTTCTGACGTGGGCCGCCGATCCCAAGATGGAAGAGCGCAAGTCACTGGGCGTCAAGGTCATGATCTTCCTGGCGCTGCTTTCGATCATGCTGTTCTTTGCCTACAAGCGCGTTTGGCGCGATGTTGCGCATTGAATCACCTGTTAAGCAGCTGGAATCGAACAGGCCGGTCGCGTTTGACCGGCCTTTTTTCTGAATTTTATTGCGAGGGGCTGGGTAGATGTTAAAACCCCGGCCATTCAATCCTTGTTATCAGGTGGGCTTGCGATGACGAGTACGGTTTTTGGTGTTATTGGCGGCAGCGGCGTTTATGGCGTCGATGGGCTTGAGAACGCGCGCTGGGAGCGGGTGCGCTCGCCCTGGGGCGAGGCGTCAGACGAATTGTTGTTCGGGCGATTGTGTGGCGTCGACATGGTGTTTCTGCCACGCCACGGGCGAGGGCACGTTCATTCGCCGACCAGCATCAACTACCGTGCCAATATCGATGCGCTGAAGCGCGCTGGGGTTACCGACGTGATCTCGGTGTCGGCCTGCGGTTCGTTCAAGGAGGAACTGCCGCCGGGCACGTTCGTGCTCGCCGATCAATTCATCGACCGGACGTTTGCGCGCGAGAAGTCGTTTTTCGGTCCGGGGTTTGTCGCCCATGTGTCGATGGCGCATCCGATCTGTCCCAAGTTGCAAGGCGCGCTGGCCGAGGCCGCGCGCGAGGCGGGGATCAAGCCGGTCGTCGGCGGCACGTATCTCGCCATGGAGGGGCCGCAGTTTTCGACACTGGCCGAATCCAATCTTTATCGCTCGTGGGGGTGCAGCGTGATCGGC
>JANOFD010000429.1:0-3875 GCA_031413455.1 Rhodobiaceae bacterium | reverse complement strand
ACCGCCGAGGCGTCGGCGAGATTGAGAACCACACCACCAACGTCGGATTTGTGCACAATGTCGCGTGACAGGATTTTCAGCGCGACCGGAAACCCGGATGCCGCCGCTACCAATCCTGCGTCTTCAGGCGTTTGAGCCACCCTGGGACGAAGGGAAGGTATTCCGTAAGCCGCTAGAATATCATGCGCTTCCAATGCTGTGAGCCACTTGCGGCCCTCCGCCAAGGCCCCATCGACAATTGCCCGCGCCGCCAGGCGATCCGGTGGTTCTTGCAGCCTCAGTGCCGGCGTCTCCATCAGCAGGGATTGCACCCTTGAGAGTTTGACCAGACGGAGCGCTGCGGTGACTGCCTTTTCGGGTGTGGCGTAGTGTGGGATACCTGCGTCGTCGAATCTTTCGCGGGCGTGGGCAACCGCTTTTTCACCAAGCCATGATGCCAGCACGGGTTTGGTGTTTGGGTGTGCTGGCGTGCCGCGCACTACGGAAATTACGGCGTTTGCGGCCTCCGTTGAATCGGCGACCGCGACCGGGCAATTGATGACAATGACCGCGTCGACGCCAGGGTCCGCAAGCACCGCTTCAACGCTCGCTCGATAGCGTTCGGCACCTGCATCGCCGATGATATCGACAGGATTTCCGCCGCTCCAATTGCGCGGCAGACAAGCGTTCAATCGGGATACCGTTTGCGGCGTAAGTTCCGCCAAGCGTCCACCCTGCTCGATAAGGTGATCGGTCGCCAACACGCCTGCGCCTCCGCCATTCGTGATGATCGCCAAGCGGTCTCCCGTCAGGCGCACGCCGTGCGTGACAGTTTCCAACGTATCGAACAAATCCTCGATCATGGAAACACGGATCATTCCGGCGCGGCGAAACGCTGCATCATAAACCGTGTCCGATCCTGCAAGCGCACCGGTATGTGATTGTGCGGCGCGTGCGCTTTCCGCGTGCCTGCCCGATTTAACAACGATCACGGGCTTGATTCTCGCACATCGGCGTGCAGCCGACATGAATTTTCGGGCATGCGTGATGCTCTCGACATACAGCAACACTGCGTGCGTATCAGGGTCCGACGCAGCGGCGTCCAACAAATCGCCGAAGTCGACATCGGCCATTCCGCCAAGCGACACCAGTTGCGAAAAACCGATGCCGCGCGCGGCCGCCCAATCGACGACCGCCGTCAGCATGGCACCCGACTGGGTGTAGAACGCGGTGTGTCCGGCGCGCGGCATCAAATGTGCAAAACTTGCGTTGACACCCGATGCTGGCGCAAGCACGCCAAGACAATTGGGACCAACGACGCGCAAGGTGAAAGGCTTGGCTGCTTCCAATGTCTGCTTCAAAAGCGCTTGGCCTTCGGCTCCCGTTTCAGCGAAACCTGCCGACAAGACAATGATCGCCTTGGTACCTCGGGCACCAAGCTGCGAAATCAGTCTGGGAACTCCAACGGCCGGTGTTGCAACCACTGCAAGCTCGGGGCCATGCGGCAATGCCTCTATGCCAGAAAAAACCTGCCTTCCCGCCAAATCATGCGCCTTGGGGTTGACCAGCCAAACCGGTCCAGTAAATCCCCCAGCAATCAGGTTGCGTGCGACAACGCCACCAACCGAGCCCTCGTCACGGCTCGCGCCGATCAAGGCAATGCTGCTTGGAGTGAATAGACTCTTCAAATTTCGAATGGACATGAACCACCCTACGCCCCACAGCAGCAAAGTCTAGCATGGTTTGCGCAATGGAAATTGTTTGACCCTCGTCAAAACATTCCAGCAGAAGGCGGCGCAATCTTAACAATAAGGGATGCCTACAAGAAGGGCGTGTTGGCCATTAAGCCTTACTCAAGTCCTGTAGAGGTTGGCATTCCCTTACCGATACGTTTGCAAGCTTGACGTAAATCAACGACGTGCACCTTGGGCGAGCATTAAGTGCAAGCAGTCGCGCCTGTCACGGCAGGATGGAGGATACTATGGCAAGAACACTTCAGCGCTGGACCATCGCGTGGTTTGTCCTTTGTGTCGTGTTGGCGCTTCACATCGCCGAGGAAGCAGCAAGTGGAGACTATCGAGCCTATGGCCAATCCTTAGACCTGCTTCGGCAGTTCTTCCCACAACTTCCAATACCGCAATTCAGCTTTACTGTTTGGCTGGTCGATATAGCTGGCGCAATTATTGTGCTGTTTTTACTGACGGGGCTCGTGCACAATAATCTTCAAATTATGCGGGCGGCCTCATACGCATTGGCAGTTTTCACCACGGCAAACGCGATGCTTCACATTCTGCTGTCGCTGGCGTCCGATCAAGTACTGGCGGGCACGCTGACCTCCCCGCCCCTGCTCGCCGCGTCCCTGTTTCTTTTCCTTTCAATTCCGCGCACCGAACACACCAACGCCAGAGCTCCGGCACCCGCCGTCTTCAGCGGATTGCGTTGACAATGTCGATAACCGGCTCGACCCAACCAAGGCGCGATCGCATCTCAGTTCGCGCACCTACCATGGACGATCCGTGGAATTGGCTTCAGGCAGGTTGGCGCGACACGTGGCGTCAGCCTCGATTGAGTTTGGGATACGGTTGCGTTTTCGTAGTGGGCGGGCTAGCGGTTACGGCTGGACTTTGGTCGGCGGATCTTGAGTATCTGGTACCTGTTTTTGCAGCCGGATTCGTTTTGCTGGGCCCCGTTTTTGCCGCAGGGCTTTACGAGTTGAGCCGAAAATATGAGGCCGGAGAGCAAGCCACATTCGCCGACGCCGCGGTCATACGGATGGCGCGGCCCGAACAAATGGCATTTCTGAGCTACATGATGATGTTCTTGTTTCTCATTTGGCTGCGCACAGCAACCTTGCTCTACGCACTCTTCGTCCACGGCAACTACATACCAATCCACGACTTTGCCACATTCGTGCTGACCACACAGCAGGGCTTAAGCATGCTGGTGATTGGAACGGTGATCGGCGCGGCTCTGGCCCTCATCGCCTTCGCCATAAGTGCACTCTCTGTGCCCATCGTGTTGCGCCATGATGTCGATGTTGTCAGCGCAATGGCAATAAGCGTTCGCACGCTCGTCCACTACCCTGGACCGATGCTCCTTTGGGCTTGGCTCATTGCCGTCCTGGTCGTGCTGGGTACGATGACAATGTTTGTCGGAATGATTGTTGTGTTCCCTCTGCTCGGGCATGCGACGTGGCACGCATACCGCGCACTGATCAAAGTAGAAGACTGATCAGCTCTACTCGTCCGCTTCGTCGTCGATCAGAATACGCTCGGCCGCGCCATCGAGATCGTCGTACTGTCCGGATCTCAGCGTCCAGAAAAATACGGCCACGCCAAGCCCACCCAGCACGATTGCCGCAACCGTTAGAAAGAGGAACGCGTCCATTGCATCACCTCCGGCCCGAAATGCGCAATGCATTGAGCATCACGATCAGTGACGACGCTGACATTGCAGTCGCCGCGATAAGTGGTGTGATCTGACCAAACGCCGCGAGTGGCACCGCCAGCACATTGTAGAGTGCAGCGAAGGCGAAATTCTCCAACACGCGCCCTCGCGCTGCTCGCGCGACATCGATCGCTTCGGCGATCACACCCAGCGACTCCGTAGTCAGCACCATATCCGCTGCCGCCTGACTGGCATCGGCCGCGGAACTGGGAGACATTGAAACATGCGCCATTGAAAGCGCGGCAGCGTCGTTAAGTCCGTCGCCGATCATCAACGTGTGCGCGCCCACTTCACGCAGTGCATTCAGGTGGGACACTTTAGCTTTGGGATCGCTCGAAGCCTTCCAGACTTCGATCCCGCACTCCCGCGCGATCTTCAGGGCTGGCGCATCGCGATCGCCCGACAGCATTTGGACATGTAATCCCTTGGCTTTCAGCGCTGCAACGGCC
>JANOFD010000428.1:0-9565 GCA_031413455.1 Rhodobiaceae bacterium | reverse complement strand
GTGCTGAGCCATCGGTCGACGGGCTTGAATTGACATTGCATTTCAGGGAGCCGGTGAAGGATACCCTGGCGCGAGACCTCACGGCGCGCTCGAAGGGTGTGCTGGCCTATGCGTCGGGAGGGTATGACACATTGTTGCTCCGGGCCGTTCGGCCCGCACAGTTTGACATCACTGAAGAAGCCAATGGCTTTACGCTGCACCTCGTGCTTGCGAATGAAAGCGGCGGCGATTCACGGCTGCAGCTGGTGGAGATCAGACGGCGTACAATGATTGATGATACGCCGGGTGCCCGTTCGCTTTTGTCGGCGCTGCGACTGGCGCGGCCGGATGACAGCGATCTCTTTCGCCTGGAAGCCGACATTGATCTGGCTGATCGCGACCATCGGACAGCCGCGGGCAAATACCAGCGCTTGTTGCGTGATAACCCGGCAGACACGTCGCTATATGAAAGCCTGAGCTCGGCGCAGGCGGATTTTGCTCCGCGCATAGAGGGCGGCGCGGATTATCAAGAGATTGAGGGTGGGGACCGTCAGTGGCGCGGGCACGTTTATGGGCAGACGCCTTTGTCGGACATGCTGGACCTGCGCGGGCGCCTGGAATTTGTTGACCTTGACGACGAGCGGGTGCAATTCAGCGATGGCACGCTCGGCGCTTTTGAAGGCGAGCGCCTGCGCGGCGACCTTACGCTTGCTTATGATTTCGGGACACGTTGGGAGGGGCGTGCGTCGTTCTTCGGGGGCAACGGCACCATTGGGGCGGGTGCTGCTTTTGAATATCAAGACGCTGATTCCGAACTCATTTTGAGCGCCGGGTATCACCAACCATCCTGGGACTATACCGAAAGCATTGTCGCTAACGGCACACGCGACTTTGCGGCTGCAGGCCTGCAGCAATCGTTTGAGGACCGCTGGTTCTTCAATTTGGCGGTTGCGCTCAATCGTTTTGCCCTTGATGGCGACAGCGAGTCCGCCATCAGCTCGACGCTGCAGACGGGTTTACGCTGGCTGCTGCCGCTGGATAGTGCGGCCAAGGTTTCGATCGGCTATGCGTTCGACGCCGAGTTTGTGGACAGCGTGACGTTGCGGCTCGACGGGTTGGGCAATGAATTTGCCTTGCTGCCGATTGGTGATCGCGCCGTGCACAGCGCGGACTTGCGCGTAGCCGGCCAGCTGTCGGCACAGGTCCTGGCTAGCATCTATGCGGGTTACTCAAGGGATTTCGACCAGGAAGGTGGCGTGATTGCCGGGGTGGAATTGGCGTATGAACCCATTGACGGCCTTCAGATCGCGTTGAACGCCAGTTACACCAATGTGTCGAGCCGGGCTGGCGAAAGCGGTGCGGCCACTCATGCAGGCTTGACGATGAGTCGGCGGTTCTCGCTCGCGCATGGCAATTTCAATGAGAAATGACACGAGAGAGCTACCAACTCTCGTCATGGGCTTGCGCGTCATTGCGTTGGTTGAAGCCTTACTGCTGCTTGCGGCCATTATCATTGTCGACCTTCTGACGGGTCACGGGGACAGGTTTATAAACCTTCAGCCGCATCCATTCTGGATTCCGGTTCTGCTTGTTGCGGCGCAGTACGGCGCGCTGGAGGGCGTGTCGGCCGCGGTATTGGCGAGCGCGGCGCTGCTGGTTGGAAATTTACCGGCGTTGGGCTTCGGTGAAGACCCGTATAGCTACATCGTTGGCCTGGCCATCAATCCCGCGATGTGGCTCGCGGGTGGATTGGCCGTGGGTGAGCTTCGCAGTCAAGCTGATCGCCGGGCCTCGGCCATGGAAGTGGAACTCGCGGCTGCGGCCAAACGCGAGCAGCGCCTGAGTGAAGCTGCCGAGCGCTTGGCCACCGCCAATCGCGCACTTGAAGAACGCGTGGCGGGGCAATTGCGCACGGTTGCAAGTCTCTATGAAGCTTCGCGCGCCGTCGAGCAACTGGGCGCCGGCGACGTGCTGGTCGGCATTGCCGGTCTGGTACGCGCGGGCCTTAACCCCACAAAGTTCTCTTTGTATTTGCTCAATCACGATCAACTGGAAGCGGTATTGAACGAGGGCTGGTCTGCGAACGACAAGTTTACCCGAGTCTTTGGCGCGGGCTCGGCATTGTACCGTGAGGTAATTGCGCATCACAAATTTTTGTGCGTGGCAACGCCCGCCGATCATGCCGTACTTGCGGGGGAAGGCATGCTGGCGGGGCCGGTGATCTCGGCAGAGACCGGTGAGACACTGGGCATGCTGAAAGTCGAGCGCATGGAAGCGCTTGATTTCAATATGACGGCAGTCGAGAGTTTTCGCGTGTTGTGTCAATGGATCGGCACTTCGTTTGCACGCGCGCGTACGTTTGAGCACGCGTTTGGCCGCAGCTTTGTGGGCGCGGGCGGAATTCTGAGCGCGAGTGCGGAGCCCGCGCTGACGCTGTTTCTCAAATCCCTGGCCCGGCGGGCCCGATTCGATCTGAGCGCGATCAACGTCAGCGTTCACGTCCCGGATGGATTTCCAACCGGACGCAAGCCGGAAATTATTCGTGGCATTCGCCAGGCGCTGGTCAACGGATTGCGTCAAACCGACATTGCCTGCGAGCGTGGCGGGCACGGCTTTGAGTATGTCATTATGACCCCGGTTTGCTCGCACGCCGAAGCGCGGCGGCTGAGCGACACTCTTCGTACAACGATTGCTCAAGCGATGCCGGCCGGATTCAATCTTCGTGTTTCCGCCATCGCTGTGCCGATGCTTGAAAACGCTGCCTTGGAAGTCCGTGCGTGAGCGCGGCATACAACCTTCGTGAGCCGCTTGTGCTGGATGGCGCGGCAAGTCTTGCGACATTTGTGGTCAGCGCTTCGGTTGCCGCCCTGGTGATGAGCGGGATGCTTCCCGCCGCCGCCTATTTTCTGGCCCATATTGGCTGCGCGGCCTTTGCCATTCTTGTGGCGGTGAAAAGCGGTCACCTGCCGCGGCGCCAGGCCATCCTTCATGCGATGATGGCAACGGCACTTGGCCCCGTGGGTTCGGCGGGCACGTTTTTGTGCACCGTCTTTGAAACGTGCTTCCGCCCGTTTGCATCGCCCTTCAGCGAGTGGTTCGACAGCATTTTCCAGGAGGACGAGCAGGACCGTATGGCGGCATTCGTCGACAGGTTGATGGTGAGTGACGACCCGGTAAATGCAGCCCAACGCGTGACGTCTTACAATGACATCTTGTCGCGAGGATCCATCGAGCAGAAACAAGCAATCATCGGCTTGATCGGCAGACGCTTTTCGCCCGCATTCGCACCGGCTTTGCGCGAGGCTTTGCAAGACCCTGTCCCTTCCGTGCGCGTGCAAGCGGCCTCGGCAACAGCTGCCATCGAGGGACGGTATTCGGAGCGGCTTGCGCAGCTTGCCGACCGCGCTGCCTGGCCCGGCGCGACCCAGGACGATCTCAGATCTGTGGCAAATTACCTGGTCGAGTTCGCGGAGAGCGGGATCGCCGAGGCGCAGCGCTGTGACGAGGCTTTTGAAACCGCGCTCAGGCATTTCGACGCTTTGCTGGTGTCAAATCCGAATGACGCAGCGGTTCTTTTGTCGTCTGCGAAAATACTGTTGCGCGATGGAAAGGCGCTTGAAGCACACAGGCGGCTTCAGCGCGCGAGTGTGTCAATCGGTATTTCAGCCGAAATCGCCACATTACAGATCGAAGCGCTGATCCAACTTGGGCGGTTTCACGATCTGCGCGCGCTTGCAAAACAATGGCGGGGACGCTTTTCAAGTTCGGGCCGTGAGGGTCAGCGGCTTGAAACGGCGCTGACTTTGTGGACGAGGAGCACCGCCGTTGGGTAATCGCCAGGCCGATGTGTGCTTGCTGCTGGAAGGGACCTACCCGTATATTTCCGGCGGCGTATCGTCGTGGACGCATGATTTGATTGGCGCACACTCCGATCTGAAATTCGCGATTGTGTCCATTGTCGCCGACAAGATTCCTGCGAAACAGGCGTTCAAGCTGCCTGACAATGTCGTTGATTGGCGCACGATCGCCGTCGGGCGGCTCGGCCCGGGCAACACAAATTTTCACGGCGCGCGTGAATTGCCGGCGCGGCTGGCGCCGACCCTTAGCGCTTTTCTCAAAGGCGGCGGCATGCGCGAGTTTTCGCGGCTGCTGGAGTTGTTGAGCCCCGTTCGAGCCGACGCGGGGGCGAGCAGTTTGCTGAATTCGCCGGAAGCGTGGTCGACATTGACCACGATGTACAACAACGGCAATCGCGCCACATCGTTTCTTGATTATTTTTGGACTTGGCGCGCGCTGCTTACGGGGTTGTACAGTGTGGTTCTGTCGGAGCTTCCTGACGCCAAAGTCTATCACGCGATCTCAACGGGTTATGCAGGTTTGCTTGCCGCCCGGGCCAGCATCGAAACAGGCCGACCATCGCTGATTACTGAGCACGGCATTTATACCAACGAGCGGCGCATCGAAATTGCATTGGCTGATTGGCTGCACGACCCCGGCACACTTTCGCTGGGCGAAGACGTGGAGCCGGGTGGGTTGAAGGCGATGTGGGCGGACACGTTTTCGGCGTATTCGCGCACGGCCTATGAGGCGGCCCATCGCATCACCACGCTGTATGCCGGCAATCAGGACATGCAGCGCCGTGATGGGGCGCCTCCGGCGAAATTATCCATCATACCCAATGGCATCGATGTCACACGGTTTTCAAAAATTGAACGCAGCTCAGCGAAGCGGCGGCCGTGTATCGCACTGATCGGGCGCGTTGTTCCGATCAAGGACATCAAGACCTACATCCGCGCGGTGCGCATTCTGGCAGACTCGGTGACAGAGTTCGATGCCCTGGTTCTTGGCCCGGATGATGAGGACATTGAGTATGCGCGCGAGTGCCGCGCATTGGTTGAACAGTTGGGGTTGAAGGATCGCATCACCTTCACTGGCCGGGTGAAGCTTGACGAGTACTTAAGCCGCATTGACCTCAACGTGTTGACGAGCGTCAGTGAAGCGCAACCGCTTGTCATATTGGAAGCGGGAGCGGCGGGCATCCCGTCGATTTCGACCGATGTTGGCTGCTGCCGCGAACTTCTGGCGGGGGTCACGCATGAAACCCCTGCGTTCGGCGAAGGCGGCATCATCACGCCCTTGGCGAACCCGACGGCGGTTGCGGCGGCTTTACGCGACATGGTCACCAATCCGGCGCGCCTTGCCGCCGCCGGTCGTGCCATGAAGCTGCGCGTTGATGCTTTTTACAACAAGCGTGTGATCGACCGGCGTTATCGTCAACTCTACGATGAAGCAGCGACGCGTCCAGAACGCAGAGAGGTTGCATAACGCCATGGCCGGGATCGGATTCGCACTGCAAGCCCTGTCGCGCCGGGACACGTTGAGTGCGGGCTTTGCAGCGTTTGCGATTTCGGCGATCATCAGCGTTGGACCGTGGCTGTTTACGGTGCTTGCCGTGGCCGGGATCAATTTGGCGACAGTCAGTCAGACGGGGTTGAGCGCACTGGCTGAGATGCGCATCATCATCATCTACAATTTTGCGATCTCGCTGGTGTTGTCGGGGCCCATTGCGATCATCACGACGCGCTTTCTTGCCGACGGGCTGTACGCACGGGATATGAAAGATGCGCCGGGCGCGTTGTTCGCGGCGTTGGCGGCTGTGCTGATCACCCAAATGCCGATCGCCATTGGCCTCTATTGCTTCGTTGCGACCCTTTCTCCCGCCATGCAGATGATCGCGGTGGCGAGCTATCTCATCGTCGCCTGCCTGTGGGTGGCTGCCGTCTTTTTGTCCGCGCTCAAAGATTACGTCACTGTGACGGTGGCGTTTGCCGGCGGATTGCTGTTGTCTTTCGCGCTGGCCCTGGGATTGTCGAAATTCGGCCCGGAGGGACTGCTTGGTGGATTTTCTGCCGGGCTGGCGCTGACGTTGTTTGTTTTGATTGCCCGCATTCTGGCCGAGTACCCGACGCCTGCGGCGCAGTTCAGCCCGCTGCTTTCGTATTTTCGCAAATATCCCGACATTGCGCTGTCCGGCCTGATCTACAATGCTGGCATCTGGGTCGACAAATGGGTCATGTGGACGGCACCGGAAGCAGTGCGTCCCGCTTCCGGGCTGGTATCCTATCCCGCCTATGACGGCGCCATGTTTGCGGCGCAGTTGACGATGGTGCCGGCGATTGCGCTGTTTGTCTTTGCGGTTGAAACCAAGTTCTTTGTCGTCTACCGGAATTTTTATCGTACGATCGAGCGGCACGGAACACTGGCCAAGATCAATGCGGCGCACGGCGACATCGTCAACACCCTTTCGCGCTCGGCAACGTCGTTGGGAATTTTGCAGATTACGCTGGCTCTGTTTGTCATCGCCCTTAGTCCCACGCTGCTTGAGGTGCTTGATCTTCATGCCGGGCAACTTGGCGTGTTTCGACTTGGGGTTTTAGGATCTGGATTTCATGCCATCTTTCTATTCTTGACGATCGTACTGGCGTATTTCGATTTGCGGCGTCAGGTGCTGGTTGCTCAAATAGCGTTTTTTTCAGTCAATGCCGGGGCCACAGCGCTGACATTGCAGCTGGGACCTGCGTGGTACGGCTACGGCTATTTCACGGCCTGCGTCGTTGCGGCGAGTCTTGCGGCCCTCTTTGCCGCCGACGCCGTCGCGCGCCTGCCCTATTTGACGTTTGTCTCCAACAACCCAGCGATTCAACGTCGCGGGACCTGAAGCGTCACAGGTACCACTCGTATTCATGCGCCGGTATGAAATTGCGAAAGCGTTCAAGTTCCGTGCGCTTGGTGGCGCAGTACCTGTCGACGTAGCCGCCCTGGAAATACTCGCGCAGGATCGAACAGTTTTCAAAAGTGACAAGCGCCGCATCGATCGTCCGGGGCAGGGTTGGATCGTTGAGCGCCGACGCGTCACCCTGGAATGGCGAGGTGGGGTTTAGGTTCTCGCTGATGCCGTGGTGGGCGCCCGCAAGGATCGCTGCAAAAACCAGATAGGGATTGGCGTCCGCACTCGCCATTTTATGTGCGATGACCTGACCACCGGTGTCGGTGGCCTTGAGGGCGATGTTGGTGGTGGCGTTGTCCACCCCCCAGCGCCGGTTGCAGACGACGCCTTCCCTGTGACCAAAGCGGCGATAGGCGTTCAAATTCGGTGCCATAATCGCGATGGATTCGGGCATTGTCGCTTGCAGCCCCGCCACTGCGGACTGCATCAAATCGGTTGGTGGCTCTGTCTGGCCGCGAAGAGCAAGCTGCACTTTCATGGCGCAGCCCGGCAATGATAAAAACGGGGCCGCCATAAAAGTGGCATCCAAATGGGATTGGCGGGCAACGGCGCGAATGACTTGCCGCAGAAATACAACGTGATCGGCGGCACGCAGAATATTTTCATCGGGGGCGAGAACGGCTTTGACGCGGGTTTGCTGTTCCTTCTGAACAAATTTTATCTCTGTCAAATGCAACGCTGCTGCAGCCTCAGCGACCGCGTGCAGGACACCTGCGTATTCATCGCCGGACTGGCTGCTATGAGCGGGAATGCCATGGTGTGCGCCTTGCCGGTCCAACAGATAAAATTCCAGCGTTGTGCCTAAGGCGGGAGCGATATTGAGGAGGGCAAGCCTGGCGGCGACACGCTTCAAGACATTTCGCGGCTCAGCGAAATAGGGCGCGCCGCTGGTATCGGCCATCGTCATCAAGACCTGGCCGTGGGGGTGTTGCGCCCAGCTGACTTTCGCGAGCGTCCCCGCAACCGGCCATGCTGTGCCTGTTGCCGCTGGGACCGATTTTGACTCGGCTTGATCGGGGACTGCGTTCCCGCGCGCATCGAGAAAGTAAATCGACAATGGAATTTCGATTCCGGCGGTGAACAGGCTCTCAAGGTCTGCGCGGGCTATCCGTTTACCGCGAATCATTCCGCACAAATCCGAGAAAACACAATCCAGGAACTGAACCTTGGGGTTTTCGGTCAGAAAAGCCGCAAGTTCGCCCAAAGCAATCCGAGACGCGCCACCGGAATTCTGAATTGGATCAACCTGCATCGTCATTTTATGTTAGCCTGATCGAAGCGCACCCACTCGCCTAGCAGGTGCGATCCGAGCTTTAGACGTGTGCACTGCAACCAGCAATCGGCCAATGGCGGAAAGCCTAAGTTTTGGTGAATACGGCGACCGGCGGGTGCGTCAGAAAGCCCAGCATGTGCGACCTTCACTACGCTTGTTGACCAATTTGTAAGTGACTAACCTTGCGTTTAAGTCGCGCTAGGACGTGCGGTGACTGCTTTGAGTGGCGGCGGCTTTGGCTGCCGTTTTTCATGGCAAACTCACCAAACGTTGACCGCGCGCGACGACGGGGATTTATGGCCACCATGACGGCCATCTATGGAGAGATGTAATGAATAGAACTGGTTTGTTTCTCTTTATCGCGGTCGTCATCCTGGCGGTCGCAGCGTATTGGTATTTGAATAAGCCGAAAATGGATGACGCCGCTGTTCCAGTCGATGGCACGGCAGCTCCGGTTGACGGCGCGGCCGTTGACCCAGCAGCTCCAGTTGATGGCGCAGCTCCGGTTGACCCAGCAGCTCCAGTTGACGGCGCAGCCCCGGTTGACGGCGCAGCTCCAGTTGACGGCGCAGCTCCGGTTGACCCAGCAGCAGCTCCTGCTGACCCAGCGGCAGCTCCTGCTGACCCAGCGGCTCCTGCGGCCCCGCCAGCTCAATAAGCTGGTTGGGTGGTAGTACCACTTGACGTGATTGGACATGCGGTGCGCTTATGGCGCGCCGCATGTTTTTTTTGTGCCTGCGGTTGAAACCTGAGATCGAAGGAATTTTCCCATGAACAAATCCTTATTCGCGCTGATCGCGATCGCCGGTTTGGCGGTTGCGGGTTGGTATTTCTTGATGGGTCCCGGCAAGAAGTTTGCTGAGGGAATGGCGCCAACTGTCGGCTCCTCGCCCGCTGTCACTGAAAGCGAGCCAATGCTTTTCACGTGGGAGAATTGGGCCAATCCACCATTCGTTGCCGAATACAAAGCCAAGTATGGCGTAGAGCCGCGCTCGCAGATTTGGGCGGACGAAGACGAAGCGTTCGCCAAAATGCGTTCGGGCTTCAAACCCGACGTCATGGCGCCGTGCTCATATGAATTTGGCCGCTGGCTAGAAGCCGGATTGTTGCAACCGATCGATGTGACGAAACTCAAGCACTGGAATGATATTCCAGATATCTTGAAGAAAATTCCCGGGATGATGAAGTCGGAAACCGAAGCCTGGTTTATCCCACAATATTGGGCCAACACATCGGTGACTTACAGGACCGATTTGGCACCGGAGTATGTCGGCAAGGAGAGTTGGAAAATACTTTTCGATCCCAAATACAAAGGCAAAATCGCGGGACTCGACGGCGTTGACGACACCGTCACCCTGATTGCCAAGACGTGGGGCATCGATGCCTACAACATGTCCCCGGCAGAGTGGGAAACGGTTAAAGGCAAGCTGCGTGAATTTGTCGGAAGTGCCCGTTTCATTTCCAGTGATGAAACCTCGCTGAGCCAGGGCCTTGCGTCCGGAGAAGTCGTCGCCGCAATCACCTGG
>JANOFD010000427.1:0-7480 GCA_031413455.1 Rhodobiaceae bacterium | reverse complement strand
TTTTGAATTCACGTAACTGATCGCCTCATCAACCGTCTTGTACGTCTTGATCGGCAGCACCGGACCAAAAATTTCGTCCTGCATCACTTTCATGTCGTCGGTTGGATCGAGAATAAACGTCGGCGCTATCTTGTGATGAGGCTGCTGACGCAAATCTTCCTTCGCCGGATTGACCTCGATCACTTTGGCGCCCTTTGACTTTGCTTCGTCAATATAGCCACGCACCCGGTCGAAATGGCGTTGGTTGATCATCGACGTATAGTCAGGATTGTCTTTCAGCGTTGGGTACATCGCCGTGGCGGCGGCAGTCGCCTGGCTTACGAATTCATCCCGCTGACCTTCGGATATCAATACATAGTCGGGTGCCAGGCAAATTTGCCCGGCATTCATGGTCTTGCCTGTCATCACGCGCGCGGCCGCCTGCGCAATATTCGCGCCCGGGCCGACAATCACCGGCGACTTACCACCCAACTCAAGCGTCAATGGTGTCAGGTTCTCCGCCGCCGCACGCATCACGTGATAGGCAATCGAGGTCGCCCCGGTGAAGAGCAAGTGATCGAACGGCAAGCGGCTGAAGGCATCGCCAACGTCTGCGCCGCCAAGACACACGGCAATTTCCGTCTCGTCAAACGCCTTCTTGAACATGCGCGCCATCAGCTCGGAACTGACCTGCGAATACTCCGAGGGTTTGATCATGCAACGGTTGCCGGCGGCCAGCACGCCGGCCAGCGGCGTGAAGGTCAAATTTACCGGAAAATTCCACGGTGCGATCACACCTACCACGCCAAGCGGCTGATAGTGCACTTCGGCCTTGGCCCCGAACCAGCCCAGAATGGCCGGCGTCGTCGTGCGCTTTTCAACCTTCATCCATTTCTTCAGATTGTCGCGCGCATGCTTGAGAGGACCTATCGAGCCCGACACGTCCGTAAATTTGCTCATCTGCGGCGAGCGGCTGCCGAAATCCTTGTTCAGCGCGTCGGCAATTTCGTCCTGATGATCGACCAGCAAACCGATACAACGATTAAGCCGGTCAATGCGGATCTCCGCACTCGGGGGACCATCTTTAAGATAGGCCGCGCGTTGCTTGTCCATGATGGCGCGAAGATTTTGTGGGGCAGATTTTGCAGTTGTGGCGCTGGCGCTCATTCACGGAACTCCTTCGATGCGGTGCGTGGATTCCCCGCTTATAGAGCAAAACAGGCGTCAACCGCAAAGCATCAGCGACTTCTACCGTTACGGAAAGAAGCGCATCAAACCCAGGTAAGCCATTGCGTTGGCCCGAAACCTGTGGTGGCTTTAGCCAAACTGACTTTGAGGCTCCCATGACATACGACAACATCATCGTCGAAGCCCACAATGGCATCGCCACTCTCACGCTGAACCGGCCGGGGTCACTCAACAGCCTCAACAAGGGCCTGATCGACGACATCCGGGCCGCCCTGCGCGACTTACGCAAGGACGACAGCGTCAAATCGCTCATCATCACCGGGGCCGGTCGCGGCTTCTGCGCCGGTGCTGATTTGTCGAACGCTGGCTTCAATGACGGCGCACAGCGCTCGGTCGGCGAAGGCGTCGCCTACTCCATGGAGATCGGCTACAACCCCCTGGTCCGCGATCTCACCAGCTTTCCCAAGCCAGTGGTCGTCGCCGTCAACGGCGTCGCCGCAGGTGGCGGCGTCGGATTGGCGCTCTCCGGCGATATCGTGATCGCGGCGCGCACATCCTATTTCGTGCAGGTATTCACACCGCGCCTCGGCCTCGTGCCCGACATGGGTTGCACCTGGCTCTTCCCCCAATTGTTAGGGCGCGCCCGCTCCCGCGCTTTGGCGATGTTAGGCGACCGCCTTCCGGCCGAGAAAGCCGCCGAATGGGGCCTCATCTGGCAAGCCGTCCACGATGATCAATTGATGACCGAGGCTTTGTTGATTGCTCAACGCCTTGCGAATGGCCCATCATTGGCTTACCGCGAACTCAAGCGCGTGCTCGATGACGCCGCGTACAACTCGCTCGACGAACAGCTTGAGAACGAACGCCTGACCCAACGCATGCTCGGCGACACCGAGGACTTCCGCGAAGGCGTGACGGCTTTTCTCACCAAACGCGAACCCCAATTCAAAGGCAAATAGAGGAACAGTCATATGAATTTCGAACACGTAAAAATCGACACCATAGGCCGCGTTGGCGTTCTGACACTCAACCACCCCGAAGTCCTCAACGCCGTCAGCCCACCGATGCTGCAGGGGCTCTGGTCTGCGATGAATTACATCGACAACCCACAACACGGTTTCCGCGCCCTCGTGCTCACCGGCGAAGGCCGCGCCTTCTGCGCCGGTGCCAATCTATCCGGCGGCGCCTCATCGAAGGCGTTTGCACCAGAAGACAGCGACGCCGGCGCAATGCTGGAAACCGCCTACCATCCGTTCCTGCGCCGCCTTCGCAATCTGAAAATGCCATTGGTAACAGCGGTGAATGGCGCCGCCGCCGGCGTCGGCATGAGCTTTGCACTGATGGGCGACATGATCCTCGCGGGAAAGTCAGCGTACTTCCTGCAAGCCTTCCGCCGCATCGGTTTGGTGCCGGACGGCGGCTCAACCTGGCTGCTGCCACGGCTCGTTGGCCTCGCCCGCGCCAAGGAACTGTCCCTCATGGGCGAAAAGCTCAGCGCCGACAAAGCGCTGGATTGGGGCCTGATCAACCGGGTTTACGATGACGCGGCACTGATGCCCCAGGCGCTGGCCTTGGCGGAAGAATTGGCGGCGGGCCCAACAGTCGCCTTGAGCCATATTCGCAACCTCTATTGGCAGAGCCCCGACAATACCTACGAAGAACAACTCAACGCCGAACGCCAAGCCCAAAAACTGGCCGGACGCGCCGACGACTTCGCCGAAGGTGTCAGCGCCTTTCAAGGCAAACGCAAAGCGGAATTCAAAGGCCGCTAATTATCGCCACTGCCCACGATCTCCGGAAAGCGCACAATGATCCGCGCTTGTCCGGACTTCGGGGCGTTGAAGTTCGATGACTTGACCAGATTTCGGAATGTGCCTTTCACCTGGTACTTGCCCGGCGGAAGCTTCGCCAGCACCCAGGCGCTGTCACAGCGAACCTGAAATAATTCCGTACCAGCAGAGTTTGTAACGCTGACATCAACATCCGCCAGGTACTGGGCATTGCCACCTGCAAATTCGAGGCGCACAGGAAAGGCCTTCCACCGCGGATCGGATTGCGCCTCGTCGCCGATGCCAGTGCACGCCAACTCAATGCCGTTGACCGTGATGGGTTCATCAGCTGGAAGCCTCGTGATTTCCTCAGCTGCCGCCACTCCGGCCAATTGAAGCGCGACGGAAGCGGACATGAGCGCAAGTGCAAATCGGTTCATTTGATATCTCCACAATGCTACGAATCACCCCCGGCACAAGCTATCAATAATTCACCCTCGATGTGATTGCGCCATCGACAACAAAATTGGCACCCGTAGTAAAACCTGAAAGCGGGCTCGCGACGAACACGGTTGTATTCGCGATATCCTGCGGCGTGCCCATGCGGCCCAACGGGTTGCGCTTCATCGTTGCATCAAACATTTGCGGCGCATTTTGCTCAACCATGTGCCACGTGCCACCCTTGAAGTAGATGGTTCCCGGCGACACGACGTTGACGCGTATTTTTTTCCTTGCATATTCCTTGGCCAAACCTTTGCCGAAATGGATCATGGCGGCTTTGATCGCACCATAGGCCTGCGCGTTCTGCGTCTCGGCTGCCGATACTGATGAAATCATAACGAACGAAGCGTCACCTCGTTCCGCTGCGGCCTGCTCAAGATGCGGCCGCGCCGCTTCAAACGCGTTCGCCGCACCCAGAATGTCGATTTTCAACAACGATTCCCACGCCTCGGCATGCGCCCCCATCACCAGGGCACTGGCGTTGGAAACCAGAATGTCGATCCCGCCAAAAGTCTTGCCAACTTCCGCGACCCAAGCCTTCAGCTCATCACCTTTCGCGATATCAAACGGCGCACCCGTAGCCCGCACACCCTTCTTTGCCAATGCAGCAACCGTTTCCTCAACCTGCTCCCGATTGCGGGCGCAAATGGCAACATCCGCGCCCTCCCCGGCCAGGGTCTCGGCAATGGCGCGCCCGATGCCGCGCGTGCCGCCCAAAACGATTGTCCGCTTGCCCTTAAGTTGCAGGTCCATCATGTCTCTCCTGAGTACATCTGCTTCACATCAGCAGAAAGACTCTTGCGAGCGCACGCAAGCGAAAAGCGCCAGTCAAATCGAATTAGTCACAGACACTCTTTATTGAATTCCAAACACAAACGCGTTGGGGTCAAAGCGAATGACCGGAGCTCCCTCGGCAAATCCAACTTGCGCAATCCCGGCTGGCGTAAACGGCACCGCAATGTTGGTCAGCCGCAGCGTGTCAAGTCCGCTGGCAAACGCCTGCTGAATCGATGCCATGAGCTCACTCACCGGTACGTCGTTCCTGGAGATAAAAGTTTCCCGGTCATCTGGCGCACGCTCGGGCAGCTCTGCCCACTGACCGTTCGCCGCACGCGGAATGCGCACGAAAAATCCACGGCGCGCATGAAACCGCCCCAGTTGCGGCGTCGAAAAATTTCCAATCAAGACCAAATCGTAGCCCTGGGCACGCAACTTCTCGCGATTCATCCGCAACCACAGCGCCTTGATCTCTTTGTATTTTTGTTGGATGTCCACGATCGTCGTCTTGCTGACGAGATCGATTTCGACCGCGCGTTTGAATCCGTCCGGCACCGGCAAATCGACAGACTGCTCAACCCACAGCGTCTCGAACCCAATGATCTCGATCTTCTCGGCCTTTGCTGGTGTCCAATTCGACTGTTGGGCGGTTTTCCACTTTTCCGAGCCGGCCTGCCGCAGCCAAACATCATTGGCACCGCGCACATAGACGAACTCTTCGAATTGAGTGGTCCCAGGTTTGCGGACATTCACCTGCGCTTTCGTGTAGTAGCCCTTCTCGGCACCATTGAGCAAAACGCTCTCGAACATCCGGTCGGCGCCCTCGATCAGCCTGAGTTTGTCAGTGAAGGTTCCAGCGTCCTCCAGGGAGACATTTACGTAAAGCGCCTTGGGATGGGCGGCACGCGCCTGTGTCTCTCCCGAACTCAACAGTTCGAACCTATAGCCGTCACCAAGGTCGAGATGCTTGGCGGCATCCGCGCCCCAAGCCGAAACCGAACCCCAAACGGCGATGTAAAACACTGCGCCCAAACGCACGAAATTTCTGATCACTGCCACCCACCCTCTTTGGAGCATTTCCAGCCAAAGTCTAAGTCAGCCGAAACCTCGTCTGCAACACGCGCTTTTCGCGATCTTGTTGTCTCGCGCATCCCGTGGGAGAGTGCCGATACATGAGGCTGCTGTTCACCATAACGATAACGCTTTTCGGGCTGTGCATTGCGGCAGCAAGCGCAGGTTCGCTCGATAAAATGGAGCGCGCGCCGGCCGCTTGGCGGGGCCCTGTCTTTAAACCGAACTATCGCTTTCCCGCCAAATTCGAGACAATCCCAGAGCCTTGGGCCGCCATAAGTTTTCGCCATGAGCCCGAGCGTTATTTGCGGACACTGTTGCACTATGCACTCGAGGGTCAGGATCGCATCCACTGGCGCCTTCAAAACAACACCCTCAGAAACTGGTATCACGTGCCCTGGCTGGGACCTGGTGCCAATGGGCGCGAATTCATCCACGGTTTGACCAGGGCGGGAGACCTCCAGCCAGGCGCGCTTGGCCCCGCGCAAACCGCGTGCCGGCAAAACTGGGCCCTGGCGTTTTACAATCAAAGTGGCGGCGCTGTCCTGGGACACATTTGGGGACACGGTAAGCGCGATCCAGATCTCAGCGCACTGCCCTTTCCGCCAGGAACCGTTGCAGTCAAACTTGTCTTCACCAGCGCAACCGCAAATGACGATCCCGGTCTCGCCGGCGCGCCGGAACTGGTTGCAAACATTCATGCCGATGCCGGACCAAACCCGAATAATTGCGCGCCCGCCATTCGCCCAAATGGCTATCCAGCCGCAAGAAAGCCGCACACACTTCGCCTGATTCAGTTCGACATTGCCGTCAGAGAACAGCGCGCCAGCTATAAAACTGGGTGGGTCTTTGGCAGCTTTCGCTATGACGGCAAACTCCCGAGCGATAACGCATGGGAAAAACTGGTACCCATGGGACTCATGTGGGGCAATGATCCACTCGTTACAGACGCGGGTGAAAAACCCCGTCAAAGCATCGTCTTCAAGGGGTATGAAACTTTAGGCCGTGGCGGCCGCATGAACGGCATCGTCGACGACCGCGCCTCGGCCTGCTCCTCGTGCCACATGGCAGCCCAATGGCCCTCTGTCGCGCCGATGACGGCACCAGTGCCATGGAGCGAAGCACGCTGCTGGTTCAGGAACGTCGATGCCCGCTATCCATTTGGGTTTCCGCCCGGCCAGAAAAACGGCTGTGGTGACCCGTCAGCGCTGGAAAAACTCACTGCCCTTGATTTTTCCCTGCAACTCACGATCGCGCTGCGGAACTGGAGCCTTGAAAGACTCAAACACCGCACGACAGCACGCTCAAAGCTGGGGTCGCTCAAACGCCTTGCCAACGGCAACCTGACGGCCAACGGCCTCACAGTTGTCCCACTCCGGCAATAGCTATTTCTTCTTTGCTGCCTTGCGCCGAGTCACCAACGGCAACAGCGCCTTTGCCGCACCCTTGCCAGCGACGGCGGCTTCATACGAACGCCGTGCCCACTGCGCCAGTTCATCCGTATCATCGAACAGCCGCGATGGCACTTCCAGATAGCTCATTGCCATGATCTCGCCATTCTTGTTCTTGAACGTAAACGGCTCAGACCCCTCCGCCTCAAAAGCCGGACGGAGGGCGTCATTTGCTTTCAAGAAAAGGCGTTCGTCGGCAATCAGCGCGAACATTTGCGCCCGGTAGTACACACCTGCACCACCGAACATCGGCTTGATTGTCACTTCACCAAATTCGGACAGGACATCAGTTACATACGCGCGAAACTTCGCACTCACCGCCATTGCGACTACTGCACAGCCTGCTTCAGCGCTACCGACTCGCCACAGCCGCAGGCGCTGGTCTGGTTGGGGTTGTTGAACACGAAGCGCGCCTGCAGCTTGTCGCGCACAAAATCCATCTCCGTTCCGATCAAAAACAGAATGGCCTTCGGGTCAATGAGAACGCGTACACCTTTGTCCTCGACCACCTCATCCAGCGGGTTCTGCTTTTCCGCATAGTCCATCGTGTAGCTCATGCCCGCGCAACCCACATTCTTCAATCCCACGCGAATGCCGATAAAGGCCTTCTCGCCCTTCGCCATCGCCTACTTGATCTGCTCTGCCGCAGCATCGGTTAGGCGCAGCGCCTTTGGGCGCTCACGGCGGGGACGGACTGGCAGTTGAACATCACTCATAACGCACCTGATACCTCAAAACATGTTG
>JANOFD010000426.1:0-3386 GCA_031413455.1 Rhodobiaceae bacterium | reverse complement strand
CCTACGAAGGCGTCAGCCAGCGGATTTACAGTCCGCCCCCTTTGCCACTCGGGACACTCCCCCAAAATGGACATACCTCGGCATGTGCCGCGTACGTGCTTGCTCCGGGCCGTTGTGAATTTTATCCTATCTTTTGGGATCGCGCCTGCGCGTGCCCACAAAAGCTGGGGCACGAGAACGGGGCTTATGGCGAAATACTCCATGACTTGTCAACTGGTTAACCCCATTCTTCCACGAAACTCCGGAGCGGCAGAATGACCAGGCACAGAGATAAGAACCGCGGGGCAGGCCACAAGGACCGCAACGACACAGGTGGAATGATTTGGCTCTGGGGAACCCATGCTGTCAAGGCTGCCCTAAAAAATCCAGAGCGTAAATGCCGGAAAGTGCTGATTTCTCAAGGTGCGGACCCGGAAATTCTGCAGCAAGCGGCTCGCTCAAAAGTCATCATTGAAAACACCGATCACACAGCAATTGAGCGGGCATTGCCGCGGGATTCCGTTCACCAAGGCGTCGCGTTGCTTGCTTCCCCTTTGGAAGAACAAGACGTCGCATCCGTCTTGGAAGCGGCGAAACGGCCATGCTGCCTTGTACTCCTCGACCAAGTCACCGATCCGCACAATTTTGGCGCGGTGATCAGATCGGCAGCCGCCTTCGGTGCCTGCGCCGTCATCGTTCAAGACCGTCACTCGCCGCCCGCAAGCGGCGTTTTGGCCAAAGCCGCCAGCGGCGCGCTTGAAACAGTCCCGATCATCCGGGTCGTTAATATCGCACGAGCCTTGGAACAACTGGGGGAAAATGGCTTCCTGCGTCTCGCGCTCGCCGACGAAGCGGCTAAACCGGTAGAAAGCTTGGATTTGAAACGGGATATTGTTTTGGTGCTCGGCTCAGAGGGCGAAGGACTTCGGCGCCTGACCCGCGAAAGCTGCGATATGTCGATTCGATTACCGACAACCCCGGCCATGCCCAGCCTCAACGTCTCAAACGCCGCAGCAGTCGCCCTCTATGCCTGGGCTATCGCACAAAGAACTTAAATCAATAGAGAGCGGCAACGGTATCGACTGTTGGTCCACCGTAATCTTCGATGAAGACAAGCACCTTGAAACCGCTTGTCGTCTTCACCCGGCCGTTTTCATCACGCACCAAAACGCCTTTGGTGCTCATGGTGCCGGATTGCGGATCAACGCGGAACTCCGGCACACGTCCGCGATACTTTGTCGTGATCAGCTGGAACAAAGTCCGCGCGTTCTCCGTCGAGAGCCGGATACAGCCGTGCGACGCCCGTTTCCCAAGGTCTTTCTCACCCTCCGGCGCAGAGCCGTGAAGCGCCAGGCCGGACTGCCGACCTTCCGTGCGCCAGTCGAAGAACATGGCGTAAGGCATCGGCGATTTCCATTGCCTGGACGTATAGTCTTCGTAGGACCTGCCACGATCTAGCTTGAAAATGCCCTCTGGTGTATGCGTGCCAAGCTTTTTACCTGATGGCGACATCACCTCTTCTTCCAGACCCGTCGATACCGCCCAGCTATACTGCAGCTGATAAACGCGATCCTCTTGCTTGGCGAGCACGAACATCTTTTGCGCCCAAGCGCCTTTGTCGGGCGTCGCCTTGCTCACGTAGAGGAACAAATCAAAATACTCGAGCACCTCTTGCGGCACGCGGCTTCGCAGGCGGGCTTCAACCGGTTCCAAATCCATCGGCAGCTGGTCTGGGGCTTGCGTCAATCGAAGTTTGGAGAGCTCGTTCGCGTGCACGGCCGGCGCCACTATTCGTGGCAATTTCATTGCCGGTGCTGCAAAATCGCGAGGTTCAATCACTATAAAGGGAAGGTTAGCGCGGGCCATCATCGCCCGATGATTTGAATTCCGCGAAGGGCCGGTCATTTTTGACGACTCAAACAGAGTCTGAAGCGCAACACCGCCCTGACTTACGAAATCGTCAATCGCCGGACGCAGCTTTTCCGCTTCCGCCGTCAATCTCCCGCCATTCTTGCCCTGAAGCAAAATATACGAGCCGAAAGAACCGGCAGACACGATAAAAACTATGCTCAGCGCTCTGAGCCAGGAACCCATGGCTTTCCCCTATTCCAGCCCGCAGTGTACGTATATCTGACCCATCCTCAATATCTCGTTGCAACAAAGGCGCTTAACCCTCTGTGGTTGAAACCTTTTTGCAACGCTGACTTTCGGGGAATTTACCATTTTACTCCAGCCTGGCCTCAATTGGTGTACGCAACCACTGGGCCGACAATTTCCTCCCGGCCGTCATAGTTCTCGACAAACACCACAGCGCGATAACCATCTTGCAGCAAAACTGACCCGGCCTCATCGCGCAGCACCCTGCCCCACCGGTCAGTCGACGGGCGCTCGGTCATCGCCAAAACAGGCACTTGCCCGCGGGTCGTATTTTGAATTTTGTAAAACAGTTCCTTCGCATGCTTGGGGTCCAGGCGGATGCAACCGGCTGAATCGCGCTTCCCCAACCTGCGGATTTTGGACTTGCCAACCGCCGCATGGATCGCAAGCCCTGACTGGCGGCCATTGTTCATCAAGTCATAGAACATCGCGTAGTGCATAGGTGCGTTATCCCACGATTTCGACCAATATCGCTTATGCATACGATCAGGATCGAGTTCAAAAATACCTTCCGGCGTGTTCGTGCGGACCTTGCGTTCGTGATGCAGTTCCAATTTTTCACGACCGGTTGAAACCCGCCATTCCGAGTAGGGTATAATTCTGCCGTCCGCGTCACGCTGGAACACGAACATACGTTGGGCCAACGGCCCGCGGTTGGACTTGCTGACATACATAAACAGATCGAAGTAAGATTCGATTTCGTCAGGGACGCTGGCAAACAGCCTGCGCTGTGCAAGGTTCGTAAGCGGCGCCTCTTCCGAATCAAGCCCGGCCGACGGTTCTGCCGACAGTTCTGATTGCGGGGCTACGACTGGCACTTGTTCCAATGGGGCAACCACCGTCGACGCACTTGCGGATTCAACTTGTGGTAGTGGCTGCGGCGCGACCGGCGTTGCACCTATGCTTGGCGCTTCGCTCGTCGATTGATCAAGCCTCTCCATCACCGAAATAGGCACAGCATTCGCTGCGGATTCCGCCTCGGATCTGGCTGTGAATGGATCTTGGCTACCAACGCTGCTTGCAGACACTAAAACGGCAAAAATACCCAACGCGAACGTCACTTGACGCGGCATGAAAAGCCCCCAACTGGACTTCCCCGCACCGGCACTGATCCCCATCAGCAGTCCGGCCCCTTCTGTGTTTCAAACTTGAAACATTTCCGTGTGCAATTCAACTACTCAAAAGGGTAGTGGCTACGAGAGTCCCGTGCGCATCAACAACTCATCGTAGAATATACCGTTGACGCAAAG
>JANOFD010000425.1:0-5940 GCA_031413455.1 Rhodobiaceae bacterium | reverse complement strand
CGCGCAGCTGCTGGGCGATCAGCGGCAGGCCGATCTTTTCCTGCCCCTTGAACTGGAACGATGACGTGCGCGAGGCGACTTCAAGCCCAGAGACATTCGCGAGCACGTTGAGAATTTCTTCGGCGATCCCTTGCGAGAAATACTCCTGGTCCTTGGCGGGCGACAGGTCGGCGAAGGGAAGCACGGCGATGGAGGCAGCGGAGACCGTGGGCTCAACTTTCGGCGCCGTCGCAGTTGTGACGGTCGCCGGCGGCGCGGTGAGCTGCACCACCACCGCGGCAAGCACCAGCACCAACGCGCCCGCCAAAGCGAAGTCCGTTGTCTGCGGTTTGAAGCGCGCGACATCGCCCGAGGGAGCAGTGCGCTTGATCCCCTCCGGCGTGAACTCGAAGAACCAGCTGACGACGACGGCAATCGGAAAGCCGATGATCAGCAGCGACACGATGAAGGTCGAGAACCAGTCTGGCAGCTTCATCGCGTCCTCGAGCGACAATGCCACCTGCAATATCACCCACCCGGCCACCACATAACCGGAGGCCACGCGGAGCACCTTGCGGCGTTGAAGTTCGCTCAGGAATTTCTGCATGGATGGCCCGGTTTAGATTTCATGACTGTTTAATTACACTCGAAGTCGTCTTTGCCGACAGGCTTGCATTGCGGCGGGAAGCCGTGCTTGCGCCAATAGGCGGGCAGTTTCCACGCCACCATCAGCTTCTTGCGCCCCGGTGACTTCAGAAAGCCCGGGTCCTGACGCGTCCACCAAGGATGAAACGAGGTATCGGCAATGGGGATGTTTTCATAGTCGCGCAAAAGCAAACGCACCTCTGATGCCTGGGTTACTTGCTCGGATAGGGAGTCGAGAAGGGTAATTGCGTTTTTTCTGTCGCTCGTGCTGAAAGTCGGATCGGTCAGGGATCGGAAAATTGGCTCGATGAGACTTGGCACATCCCCTAAAGGTGTCACCTGCAATGTCAGCGCCATGTCCTTGTTGCCTCGCGCGGCGTAAACCGGCGCAAATTGTAAGTTGCGATTGAAGACTCCTCTTCTCAATCCTAACTGGTAGAGTTCAATTGCTTCGTCTTCACGGCCTTGAGTCAGGCGCAGCGCTGCCAGCCATCGGCGGCAGTTTTCGTAAGCGGGGTCGACATCTCCGCACCGCAAGAAATCACTCGAAGCTGCTTCGAAATACCCAAGATAGAATTTGTTGATGCCCCGCCATAGCCATGCGGTGGCGTTTTTCGGATCTCGCTGGATGGCGAGATCCAAATCGGCCGATGCGGCCTCCCATGTCGCGTCGGCGTCAGTCGAGATTTTGTCTGAAATGACTGTACTGCGCGCCGTCAACGCCAAAGAGGCGTTAGGGTTCAGCTGTAGCGCATTCTCAACGGCGTGTAGTGCCAGTTTGGAGTAGTCGCGATCCTTGTTTCCCCAAGTGACCATTACAGCGTAAACAACCGAAAGTGCCTCCCATGCACGGGCGAATTTCGGGTCGATCTGTGTCGCTCTTTCCAGTACCCGCGCTGCTTCGTTGAGATTTGCTTTGCCGCGCCGGACAAACAGCTCCCATCCTTGCAGGTACAAAGCATAGGCGTCGACGCTGTTCGTGTCGGCACTACGGGCCGCCGGCGCCGCAATCGGTTGCGCGCCGATGCGGCTGGACAACTGGCCCACGATCGCTTTGGTGATTTCGTCTTGAATGGCGAAGATGTTCTCCGTCGTTATCGTCCGGTCGAAGGTTTGCGACCACAAATGCTTGTCGGTCTTCGCGTCGATCAATTGCGCCGTGATGCGGATCGTGTCGCCCGCCTTGCGCACGCTGCCTTCCAATATGTGGCGCACGCGCAGCTGCTGGGCGATCAGCGGTACGCCGATCTTCTCCTGACCCTTGAACTGGAACGACGAGGTGCGCGAGGCGACTTCAAGTCCCGAGACGTTGGCGAGTACGTTGAGGATTTCCTCGGCGATGCCTTGTGAGAAATATTCCTGGTCCTTAGCGGGCGACAGGTCGGCGAAAGGCAGCACGGCGATGGAGGCGGCGGAGACCGCGGGCTCGGCTTTCGGTGCCGCTGCTGTGCCGACCGTCGCTGGTGGCGTCGCGAGCTGCACCACCACCGCGGCGAGCACCAGCACCAACGCCGCCGCCAAGGCGAAGTCCGCCGTTTGCGGCTTGAAGCGCGCGACCTCGCTTGACGGCGTGGTTCGCTTGATGCCATCCGGCGTGAACTCGAAGAACCAGCTGACGACGAGCGCTATCGGAAAGCCCACGATCAACAACCCGAGAATGAATGCGCCAAATGCCGGTGTGAGCGACATCGCCGCCTGCAGCGACAGCGCCACTTGCAGGATCACCCACCCCGCCACGACATAGCCGGAGGCGACGCGCAGGACCTTGCGGCGCTGGAGCTCGCTCAGGAATTTTTGCATGGGGCGCCCGGTTCAAGTTTCATGGTGGTTCAGTTACACTCGAAGTCGTCTTTGCCGACAGGTTTGCATTGCGGCGGGAAGCCGTGCTTGCGCCAATAGTCGGGGAGGCGCCATTGTCGGATCAGCTTCTTTCGGGCCTCCGATTTCAAGAACAAGGGGTCGAAGCGAAACCACCAAAGCGAATTTTGATCTTTCGCTGTCGGAATTCCCGCGTAGTCCCGCAGAAAAAATCGCGCATCCATGTCTGCTCCGTCCCGCGCGTTCGTCGCATCCAGAAGTGCGATCGCTTGCTTGCGGTCGGCTTCGGAAAAGGTGGGGTCGACGAGCGACCGGAATATCGGACGCACCCATTGCGGCTGCCTGGAATAGGCCAGCACCAGCAGGGCACGCGCGGCCGCTCGATTGCCTCGCGCAGCATAGACAGCAGCAAATAACGGCTCCTTGTTCAGATAAACCTTTTCCAATCCCTGTTCGTAGTCGCGCAAACCTTCATCAATTCGCCCCGCATGTACATGCACCGTTGCCATGAACCGGCGGCAAATTTCATAGGCCGGATCGATCTCAAGACATGTCTTCAAGTCGGTGTTGGCCAGTTCGAAATATCCGAGCTGCATATAGCCTATTCCACGCCACAACATCGCAGTGGTGTTCTTCGGGTCACGAGCAATTGACTGGGAATAATTGGAAAAAGATTCTTCCCAATCTGCCGTCCCACCCTGCGGAATAAGATCCTGTTGTACAAACCCGCGCACAGCGTAAGGCATAGAGAGACCGGGGTTGAGGCTGAGCGCTTTGTCGGCGGCTTCCATGGACAACGCCCTGTAGTCCCGTTCTTGCGTTAGACCCCAGCCTGTCGATACGGCGTAAGCTGCGGCCAGCATTTCCCAGGCGCGGGCGAATTTGGCGTCTTTCGCTATAGCTTGCTTGAGTATCCGTGCCGCCTCGGCGAGTCTTGCTTCGTTGCGGTTGATGAACAGGTCGCGACCTTTGAGATAGAGGTCGTAAGCGTCCAGATTGTCGGTGTCCGACTTGAGCGCCGCTCTTGGCGCGGCTGTGCCGCCGATACTGTTGGCGAGTTGACCCACGATGGCCTTGGCGATCTCGTCCTGGATGGCGAAAATCGTCGCGGTCGTCAGCGGCCGGTCGAAGGTTTGAGACCATAAATGTGCATCAGTTTGTGCATCGATGAGCTGGGCGGTAATTCGCACAGTATCGCCCGCGCGGCGGACGCTGCCTTCGAGGATATGCCGGACGTTCAGCGCTTTGGCGATAGCGGGGATGCCTAGCGTGTTCTTGCGATACTGGAACGCCGAAGTGCGCGAGGCTACCTTCAGCCCTTCAGTGTGGGCGAGGACGTTCAGGATTTCCTCAGCGATGCCGTCGGAGAAATAGGCTTGATCGCCTGCGGGCGAGAGATCTGCAAAGGGAAGCACAGCGATGGAGGCCGGGGAAACTGAAGGCTCGGCGCCGGTTGCAATCGCAGTGGTGACGGCTGCGGGTGGCGTTGCGAGTTGAACCACTGCGGCGCCGAACACCAGCACCAACGCCGCCGCCAAAGCGATGTCTGTTATTTGTGGCTTGAAGCGCGCAACGTCGGTCGACGGCGTGGTTCGTTTGATGCCCTCCGATGTGAACTCGAAGAACCACGATGCGACGAGTGCAATGGGAAAGCCGACAGCCAGAAACGAGAAGACAATCGTATCAAACCATGCAGGCAGGCTCAGCGTCGTTTCCAGCGTCACTGCGATTTGCAGAATGACCCAGCCTGCAACAACATAGGCGGCCGTGACCCGCAACACGTTGCGCCGTTGAAGTTCGCTCAAGAATTTTTGCATGGGGCGCTTGCTTTGGTTGTCATGGTGGTTCAGTTGCACTCGAAGTCGTCTTTGCCGACGGGTTTACACTGCGGCGGGAAGCCGTGCTTGCGCCAGTAGACGTCGAGCTTGCGCTCGCGCATCAGGCGCTTTCGTTCCGACGACTTGGCCCATTCGGGAAAGCCGGTCGTCGCCCACCACCAGTTGAATGAGACTGGTCGCATGCGATCGTGGGCGCCGAACAGAAGCAGGACGCCACTCTCGGCGAAGGAGCCCGGTACCAACTTCGCGCCCATGCCATCGAGACGCGCCTCAAAAATGCGCAGCGCCGCTTTCCGGTCGTAGGACGCGTTGGTTCGCGCCTGAAACATCATATCAACGGCCCACCGCGTGTCGCCGGGGCTAAGAAAGCTGGCGAATTTATTGATCTCGTAAAGGAACCCAACTTCATCACTGCGGCTAAGATAGGCGCCCCATTGCGGCGCGCTGAAGCTTTCGCCGAACCCGCGACGCATGTTGTCTTTCATAGTCGTCAACCCGCCAGCGGCATTCCCGGCGAGGATCTGTGCGATCGATTTATTGTCGCGGCAAATGTAGAAGTCGGGGTTGAGAGACAAGCATCGCTCGTAGTCAGCCAGTGCGCGGTCAAAGAAGCCAAGATCGCTCCAAACCTCGCCGCGCGCCTTGTAGGCATTCTCATCTCTCGGGTTGCGCGCGATCGCTTTGTCGAAGTTGGAAAAAGCCGCCTCGTAGTCCATTACATTAGCGGACCTCGCACCGAGGATCGCGTAGGGAAGCGAGAGCAACGGGTCGAGCGCGATCGCCTTTCGTGCCGCGTTGTCCGCAAGCGCAAAAAACTCTCGATGAAGATCTGCGCCACTCAGCCAGGCCGGCGCTATTGAGTAGTTGGCAGCGAGCACCGCCCAGGCTCTGGCGAAACCCGGATCAATCTCGACCGCGCGCTCCAGCGCGGCCATGCTGCGTTTGACGTTCTCCTGACCCCGCAGGACGAAGCGTGTTTGCCCCTCGAGGAACAGCGCATAGGCGTCGGCGTTTTCCGTGTCGGCACTGCGGGTTGCCGGCGCCGCAATCGGTTGCGCGCCAATGCGGCTCGACAGCTGGCTCACGATCGCTTTGGTGATTTCGTCTTGAATGGCGAAGATGTTCTCTGTCGTCATCGTCCGGTCGAAAGTTTGTGACCACAGATGCTTGTCGGTATTCGCATCGATCAATTGCGCCGTGATGCGGATCGTGTTGCCAGCCTTGCGCCCGCTGCCTTCCAATATGTGGCGCACGCGGAGCTGCTTGGCGATCAGCGGCACGCCCATCTTCTCTTGACCCTTGAACTGAAACGACGAGGTGCGCGAGGCGACCTCAAGTCCCGAGACATTGGCGAGTACGTTGACGATTTCCTCGGCGATGCCTTGTGAGAAATATTCCCGGTCCTTTGCCGACGAGAGGTCGGAGAAGGGCAGCACGGCGATGGAGGCAGCGGAGACCGCTGGCTCGGCTTTCGGTGCAACGGCGGTGGTGACGGCTGCGGGCGGCGTCGTGAGTTGCACCACCACGGCGGCCAGCACCAGCACCAAGCCCGCAGCGAGTGCGAAGTCCGTCGTTTGCGGCCTGAAGCGCGCGACCTCGATCGACGGTATGGTTCGCTTGATGCCGTCCGGTGTGAACTCGAAGAACCAGCTGACGATGA
>JANOFD010000424.1:0-4751 GCA_031413455.1 Rhodobiaceae bacterium | reverse complement strand
TCTCTTCAGGCATCCATCGAACTCCCTCGCGCCACATGGGTACCCGCGCCAATGCTCCATCTCCGAATGCCGCTTGGATTTCGATCCGCGTGTAGCGCGCGTGAACGCTAAGAGGAACATTTTGACGTTGAACCAGTGGTTTCGCTACATGCTCGATTTCACGGAGCCGAATTTCCATCAACTCGAAAGCCTCGGCGAGCACTTGGGGGTGTTGCCACACCAATCGACTGGCGTTTTCAAGTGTGTCATTCGCGTTGCCGGCATTTAGGACAAGTGACGCCACGAGCATTCGCAGATAACGTCGTTCCACAATAGAAGTCAGTTCACCTGGCCCAGGGATACGCTGGCTGACAAGTCGCATATAGGCTTCAATGCGTGGTGCGTCGTCTACGTGAAGCAGCCGTCCGCAGGCCTTTCGCAACGCGCCTTCTGCGGGTCCGCGCGTAAGCACCGGTAATGTCGCCGCTTCAAGTAGATCTGACCAGCATCGGCCGCCAGAGTAAACGTCCTCAAGCGTCAAGCCTGTCTCATCAAGATATTCTGAAAGCGTGACGCGGCTTCGAGTTTCGGCAAGCTTACGCAGTTCTTCGACTTTTTGAGTCCAGCGATCTGGCACAGCACTTCGAATGCTGCGGAGCACTCGCTCGCTGGCAACCCGGTCCATTTCCATGTGGCAACCCGCCGGAAGGAAAGGAAATCCCTGTTCCACCTGTTTGGCAATTTGCGCGCGCGTCCCGCCCAGAAGCGCAGCAAGGCGTCGATCAAATCTGAATTCCTTTCGATGTTGTCCGACAAAATCAATGACAGTACACAACGACTTTCCGTCATGGCGGCGCAAGCCTCGCCCGAGTTGCTGAAGGAACAGCGTCGGGCTGTCCGTTGGGCGTAGCATGATGAGGGTGTCGACTGATGGGACATCTACGCCTTCGTTAAAAATGTCTACCGAGAAAACTACGCTGATGCGGCGTGTGGCCAAATCCCTGAGTGCGCCCTCTCGCTCTTGGGATGACGTTTCGGCCCAGATGGCCCTCGAAGGAATCCCGGCGTCATTAAACACGCGAGCCATGAATCGGGCATGATCGACGCTGACGCAAAAGCCCAGCGCCCGCATACGCCCAATGTTGTCAATTTTCCCTGAAAGCACTTGAATAACTTTGCGGGCCCAAAAATCGTTTGCTGTATAAAGGCGTGTAAGGCCCTCTACATCGTAACCGCGCCCGCGACGCCACGGCACTTCACGCAGGTCAACGTCGTCAGAGATGCCGTAATAGGCGAATGGAACCCGCCTGTGCTGGTCGATTGCATCCCAAAGCCGCAACTCGCCGGCAATGCGCCCGTCAAACCAGTGCAGAAGTGAGAGACCATCGCTGCGTTCTGGCGTTGCCGTCAAGCCAAGAAGCTCAATTGGTTTGAGGTGTTCGAGAAGCGCGCGGTAAGAGGGGGCCTCTGCATGATGGAATTCATCGACGATCACGACATCGAAGTGCCGCGGGTCCAAACGATCCAGTCCTGAGGCCCTCAGGCTTTGGATAGACGCGAATACATGATCGAATACTTTCGGGCGCGCGCCATCCACCCAAATTTCTCCGAAGGAGTGGTCTCGGATTGCGTGGCGGAATGTTGCAAGTGACTGCTGCAGAATTTCTTTGCGATGAGCAACGAAGAGCAAGCGCACACGCGAAAGCGTCTCTCTCAGTCGCGCGTAGTCGATTGCAGCCATCACGGTCTTACCGGTGCCCGTGGCAGAGACAAGCAGGTTTCGGTGGTGCCCGCGTTCTCGGGAAAGCGCGATCTGCTCGAGAAGGCGTTCCTGAAAGGGCTCAGGACGAAGTTCAATCGGCGACAGCTTTAGAAAGTTTCCGGCGTCTGAATCATGGCGGGTAAATTCGTTGAACTGCGCCTTATCAAAGGGAACGAAGTCACCTGAGTGCCAATAACTGTCGAATACTGCGGCTACTTTATCAACCACCGGCGCATTCCGCGCGCCTGAAACCCGCACGTTCCACTCCAGGCCGCTGACTTGGGCAGAGTGTGTCAAGTTTGATGAACCGATGTAGGCGGTGGAGAAGCCGGATTGACGGTGAAAAAGCCAAGCCTTGGCGTGTAGTCGGGTACTGCTGCTGTCGTAGGACACGCGCACTTCGGCACCAATATTCTTTAGTTCAACAAGAGCGTCAGCCTCGGTCGATCCGGTATATACGGTTGTCAGTATGCGAAGTGATCGCCCAGCCTCGCAATGGCGACGAAGATCATCTAGCACCGGCCTAATGCCGCTACGACGGATGAAGGCCATAACCACATCGACGCGGTCTGAAGATGGGATTTCCGCAACGATCTGGTGGCCAACCCTAGGCTCACCCGGCGCATTTGTTAGAAGTGCCGTGTCAAGCAGGGGGATCAAGGGCTCCTTCAGAACCTCGGGGCTTCCATCGGGTAAGAACTCCAGCAACGCGGTGAGGTATTGTCCGGACGTTGCGGGGAGTTCCGGCAGCAAGTCTGCAGCCGTCGCTACTACCGCCCTTTCAATCAGTTCGCGCGCTAATTCTACACCTTTGTGGACACGCTCATCCTCTTCAATGGATTCAATTGCACGCTCAACGACGCGCGAAAGATGCGCTGCAAGACGATCAGCGACTTCGGAATGGTGCAGGTCTGTGTATTTTTTATGCAGATGCCCATCGAGTTCGCGCAGGCGCACCTGTAGTGATTCGGTGATGAGCGACTGCTAGAGGCCTCGGGAAATGGTGCTCATAATATGAGCATCTTAACAGACGAAATAGATTAAGAAAGCAATGGAGTTGCGTTGGCCAATTCTTGGAAGCTCGCAATCAATGCTCACGCCGTCCAAAATTCCCTGGCGTTTCCGATGATGTGACGTTTGCACAAAATTACAGTCACGCGCACTCCTCGGCCGTTCGCCACACTTGCAATCCACACAATCGTTCTATATACGTTCTGAGAGAGCTATCGAAGTTATTTCAGGCTCTATACCTAAGGGGTGCGCGTTGGCGTCTTGCCGTGCACGCTCACTGTGCGCTTCCGAAACCCTGTAGACAGGTCACTGCCTTGCCAAAACATCAGCAAAATCTTCTGGGGTCAAATGTGCGCGAAATGCCGAGCATCATGCCACCCAAGATCGCACCCTCAGCCAAAAACCGCAGAAAACCGTCGAGCGCTCAACCAGGCGCCCAACCCGTGCATGATGCGTGCATGCTAACGAAATCTGGCGGCTTTCCTGGATTTTCGGCGAAAATGCCGCTCCGAAAAATGGCGGAAATCCTTATCATGTACACATGCACGAGAAATCGAGAGATATATCCCCCGATCCCCTCACCCCACCTCGATCAACAACGCCCGCCGCGCCGCCTCGCGATGGGCGGCCAGGACATGCGCCCCCGCCATCGAAATCGCTGCCGCCAGCACCGCAGCGTCATCGGTGAAGCCCACAATCGCCAGCGCATCGGGGATGGCATCGAGCGGCATCACGAAATAGGCCACCGCCCCCAACAATGTCGCACGCGCGAAGAACGGCGTTGCGGGATCGACCGCGCAATAATAGGCCGCCACCAAATCCTCGGCGAACGGGATGCGCCCGATCAGCCGCCGCAATTTGCGCCAAAAACCTTCACGCACGATGCGCTCGTGACGCGCCACAATTGCGGGCAAAAACACCTCGTCCGGCGACTGCGCCATGTCGATTTCACTCCTGTGGCCATCTGGCCTTCCGGCATCTTCGCCGCTATGAAGACGCCAAGGTTAACCCCATCCTAGCAGAAAGACACATCCCATGCAGCTTAATCGATCCGTCACGGCCGTCATCACCGGCGGCGCTTCCGGTCTTGGTGAAGCCACCGCCCGCGAACTGGCCGCGGCCGGTGTACGCGTCGCCATCTTCGATCGCGACAAGGCCAAAGGCGAGAAAGTGGCCAGCGACATCGACGGCGTTTACTGTGAAGTCGACGTCACCAGCGAACAAAGCGTCATCGACGGCTTCGTCAAGGCCCGCGCCGGCCTCGGCCAGGAGCGGCTGCTGATCAATTGCGCCGGCACCGGCATCGCCATCAAGACCGCCAGCCGCAAGAAAGAGTCGAAAGAAATCGCCTCCCACCCGATCGAACATTTCGACCGCATCATCCAGATCAATCTTGTAGGCACCTTCCGCTGCATCGCCAAATCGGCCGCAGGCATGCTGTCCCTCGATCCCATCACCGAAGACGGCGAGCGTGGCGTCATCGTCAACACCGGCTCGGTCGCAGCCCAAGACGGCCAGGTCGGCCAGGCCGCCTACTCGGCCTCGAAAGGCGGCATCGTCGGCATGACCCTGCCGATCGCCCGCGACCTGTCGCGCGACGGCGTTCGTTGTGTCACCATATTACCGGGCCTCTTCAACACGCCGTTGCTGGCCGGCGCGCCGGAAGACGTCAAGAAAGCCCTCGGCGCCCAGGTGCCGTTCCCCGCCCGCCTCGGCCACCCGTACGAATTCGCCAAGCTCGCCCGCCACATCTGCGAGAACTCGATGCTCAACGGCGAAGTGATTCGCCTCGACGGCGCCATCCGCATGGCGCCGCGCTAATGCGCCGCTTGCCCATCGCAGGGCCCGCCGCTATTTCTTCCGACTCAAAGCAAGGAATTTTCACATGAATCGTAACGTCGTCATTGGAGGCTTTGCCGCCGTCTTGTTGCTGCTCGTTGCCGCGACCTATCTTGTTTTCTTCAACGGGCGTTCGTCCACAACCGGGTCCGGCCAGGCA
>JANOFD010000423.1:0-1534 GCA_031413455.1 Rhodobiaceae bacterium | reverse complement strand
GAACTTTGGCGAAGGCCTTGTCGGGATCCATCGGCTTGACCTTCGCTCCGCCAAGCGATGCGGCCGCAATGATTTCTCGCAACTCAGCCTCGACGCTGCGGCCGTTCTTGGCCGCCTTGGTACGCAAGGCCGCGTGCACGGTGCTGGGAACGTTACGGACGGTGAGTGTAGCCATACAGAAGGTTAGCATTTGCTGTCATTGATGTCAATGACAGCGTTTGACAGCGTTTGAGGTTTTAAGCCGTCGCGGCTTCTTTCGCTTCGATTTCTTGGGCGCGTTTGAACGCCGACCGAGCACTGGCGCGCTCAGCGAATTCGACAAACGCTGCGCGCTTGTCGATCATGCCAAACTGCATGCCAAAACCCAGCGACGACCCGATGTAAAGATCGGCCGCGGTAAACTGATCCTCAAACAACCACGGTCCCGGCTTCAGTGCTGCCTCAAGCGCTCCAAGCGCCCGATCATAGTCACCCCAGCCTGACTGAAAACTGTTGGGCGTATGACCCATGCGCTTTTCCACCATCGCAGGCTCAATCGTCGTCGGCGAAAACATCAGCCATTGCAGAAAACGCCCACGCCGTGGGTCGCTCGGCAACGGCGCCAGCTTCGTCTGCGGAAATTTATCGGCGACATAAAGCAGGATCGCCGCCGTCTCGCCAAAGCCAACCCCGCCATCCTCAAACCCCGCAACTTTTCCCATCGGATTGATCGCCGTGTAGGCATCACTCGGGTGCCCTGGCGCGCGAATATTCACGCGCGCCAGCTCATAAGGCTGCCCCACCTCTTCCATCATCCAAAGCGCGGTGAACGCCCGTGTCTGCGGGCAGTGATAGAGTTTCATGTTCCAATCCCGCCCATCGCCAGATACTTCATCTCCAGGAAATCCTCGATCCCATACTTCGACCCTTCACGGCCAATCCCGCTCTCCTTCATGCCGCCGAACGGCGCCACTTCGGTCGAGATGATCCCCTCATTGATGCCGACAATGCCGTACTCCAGTGCCTCCGCCACCCGCCATACGCGGCCAATATCGCGCGCATAGAAATACGCGGCCAGCCCATACTCGGTATCGTTCGCCAACCGCACCGCATCGGCCTCGGTCTTGAAGCGGAACAACGTCGCCACCGGACCAAAAATCTCTTCCTGCGCAATCGCCATCTGCGTGTTGACTTCCGTCATCACCGTGGGTTCGAAGAATGTGTGCCCCAGCGCATGCCGCTTGCCCCCGGTCGAAACCTTCGCCCCCTTCGCCGTCGCATCCTTGATCAGCCGCTCGACCTTTTCAACCGCCTCCATATTGATCAACGGGCCTTGCATCACGCCATCACCCAACCCATCGCCAACTTTCAGCCCACCTACCGCCTTCGAGAGCTTCTCAGCAAAGGCGTCATAGACCTTGTCCTGTACGAAGAACCTGTTCGCGCACACACACGTCTGTCCCATATTGCGGAACTTCGACAGAATCGCGCCCACGACCGCGCTATCCAGATCCGCGTCATCAAAAACAATAAACGGCGCATTGCCACCAAGTTC
>JANOFD010000422.1:0-2986 GCA_031413455.1 Rhodobiaceae bacterium | reverse complement strand
CCCCCGCCTACCGCGGCGAGCACCCCGTGAAGCCGCTTCCCTTCGATCCCAAGCAGCTGAAGGGACTCTCCGATCCGCTGATAGACAATCCCCCGCCGTTTGGCGTGCAGCTTGACGCTCGCCAGGAACCCCTCCGGCATGCGCAAATTGGTCTGCTTAGCCTTTCTGTCGAACTCGAAGCACATCACGCGGCCCTTCGACAAGTCGAACTTGGTCAGATCGCTCCGCTCCACGAACCGCTTCGCTTGGCTGTCGCTGGCGAATGTGGGCAAGGCCTTTAGTTTTTTGCGTTCACGCTTGCCGCTCATAATGTTCGATCTCCTTTCTGTGCAGAACCCGCAGCTTGCCGGACCGCAACAGAATGCGCGGAATTAAACGAACGTCAAACTCATCCCGCCATCACCGCCCCTGCGCCGCCGCGATCGAAAACTTCAGTCCCAGCGCTTGCATCACCCGGATCACCGTGCCGAATTCCGGATTGCCTTCCGCGCTCAATGCCTTTTAGAGGCTTTCGCGCGACAGGCCCGCTTTCTTGGCGATCTTCGCCATACCGCGGGCCCGCGCAATGGTGACTGCGTGCCGCATCCCTTCGACCAGGTTGAACTCCGCTCATGATAATCAATCTTCACTTTTCGCTTGCAACCTGTCGCCATTCGTTCTATATACGTTCCACGCGAACAACGAGCGCCAACTCTCCCTTAACCACGTTGTTTACGGCTGTTACGGGTCTGTTTCGCTCGCTGTGACGGGTAAACCTGAATAGAATCAACGATGTAACGTAGTTACGGATCACCACCATTTTCTCTTTTCTGCGCGAGGTGCAAAAACACGGATCAGCGACCATTTCCCCCACCTCAAATCGGCGCCGCGCGTTGACTTGGGCGCCGGGCGCAGCCACCATCTGCCCAACACCGTCCCCCGCCGCGAGGCGCCGGGCCGGTGGCCATACAATCGACCCTTTGCGGAAGAGTGCGGGCGCCAACCGGTCCGCCGCCGAAGGAGCAACCGCCCTGGAATCTCTCAGGTACCAAGGACCGCAAAGGCGATGACAGTCTGGAAAGCGAAGTGACGGCGCTTGAACGCCGCACTTCCACCGACGGGGTAGGCGAGGGTAACTCTCGCGAAATCTCTCAGGTTCCAATGACAGACAGGGGCATATGCGAAACGCACGCGCGTGCTTTCGCCATGCATGCCTCTGGACGCGAAGGATCTGACTGATGGCCGACCAGGCCGCCGAACACGCTTTGAAACACACCGCCCTGCACGCGCTCAACGTTGAGCTCGGCGGCAAAATGGTGCCCTTCGCCGGCTACGACATGCCGGTGCAGTTCCCCGCAGGCATCTTGAAGGAGCATCTGCACACGCGGGCGGCGGCCGGCCTCTTCGACGTTTCGCATATGGGCCAGGCGATCCTGCACTGCGAGGGCGCGCGCACCCACGCCTCCATTTCGGCCGCGTTGGAGACCCTGGTGCCCGGCGACATCGCGTCCCTGAAACCCGGCCAGATCCGCTACACCCTGCTCCTGAACGACCAGGGCGGCATCCGCGACGATTTCATGGTCACTCACGCCGATACGGGGACACTATTTCTCGTCGTCAACGCCGGCACCAAGGACGCCGACTTCGCCCATATCGGGGCCGCCCTCAAGGGCCGCGCGAGGCTGGAGCGCCTCGCCACCCGCGCGCTGATCGCGCTGCAGGGGCCCAAGGCGCCAGCGGTGCTGGAGCGCATAATCCCCGGCGTGGCGGCGATGGGCTTCATGACAATGTCCCCGTTTCTGTGGGAGCGCCAGACGCTCTTCATCTCGCGCTCCGGCTATACCGGCGAGGACGGTTATGAAATCTCCGTGCCGGGCGACATCGCCACGGCCTTCGCCCGCGTCTTGCTTAGCGACGACGCCGTCGCCCCCATTGGCCTGGGCGCCCGCGACTCGTTGCGCCTTGAGGCCGGCTTCTGCCTCTACGGCCACGACATCGACGAGACCACAACCCCGGTCGAAGCCGACCTCACCTGGGCCATCGGCAAACGCCGCAAGCTCGAGCGCGGCTTCCCCGGCGCCGAGCGCATCATGGACCAGCTCTTCAACGGCGCCAAACGCACCCGCGTCGGCCTCAAACCCGAAGGCCGCGCCCCCGCCCGCGAAGGCGCTGAGATCGTCGACAGCGCCGGCGCCGTCATTGGCCGCCTCACCTCCGGCGGCTTCGGCCCCAGCGTGGGCGCCCCCATCGCCATGGGCTACGTGTCCCCAAATCACGCCACCGAAGGCACCAGCGTCGGCCTCATCGTCAGAGGCCAAACGCTCCCCGCCAAAGTCGTCCCGCTCCCCTTCATCCCGAAGAGATTTCACAAACCATGACCGAAACGCGCTACACCAAAGACCACGAATGGGTCCGCATTGACGGCACCACCGCCACCGTCGGCATCACCACCTTCGCCGCCGAACAACTGGGTGACGTCGTCTTCGTCGAACTCCCCGCCATCGGCAAATCCCTGGCAAAGGGCGCCGACGCGGCCGTCGTCGAAAGCGTCAAGGCCGCCTCCGAAGTCTACGCGCCCGTCTCCGGCGAAGTCATCGAGGTCAACGCCGCCCTTGCAACTGAGCCCGCCACCGTCAACGCCGACGCCACCGGCGCCGGCTGGTTCATGAAACTCAAAATCAGAAATCCAGCCGAACTCAAAGACCTGCTGACCGAAGCGCAATACAACGACTATGTGAAAGGCCTCTGATGCGTTATCTGCCCCTCACCAACGCCGACCGCAGCGCCATGCTGGGCGTCATCGGCGCCAAATCCGTCGACGACCTCTTCCGCGACGTGCCGCGTGAAGCCTATCTGACCACCACCGTCGACCTGCCGATGCATGCAGGCGAGCTGGAGGTCGACCGCCAGCTGACCAAAATCGCTGCCCGCAACACCGCCGCAGGCTCGGTGCCGTTCTTCTGCGGCGCTGGCGCCTATCGTCACCATGTCCCCGCCTCGGTAGATC
>JANOFD010000421.1:0-2266 GCA_031413455.1 Rhodobiaceae bacterium | reverse complement strand
GCGTTCCATGAAGCCAGTCCGGCGCGCAGGTCCTTCGATCCGAAGTAACCGCCCGTCCCTGCGATCATTCGCGGTCTATTGCGAAGCCATAGCATCCCGTCTATTGTTACATTCTATGCAATGCATGCGGGCGGGTTGACCCACAGTGATTCGAGTCATCAGATCGGCAATTGACAACCGCGGAAGTCGAAGCATCGTTCGGCAAGCGTTTGTTGCTGCGCTGTTTCTGGCTCTTACCCTGCAGGCGCAGCTTGCCGCTGGCCATTTTCACTTCTCGATCAACGCAGCACTTGGTCAAGACATCGCGTCCGAAAGCGATGGCAATGCACCTGGCAGTCCGGCGCAAGCGCCGTGTCAAACTTGCCAAGTCGTTTCAACCGCGAAAAATTATCTTTCAGGCGGAACTGTTGCGCTTGTTCCACCGGTATTCACCGCTGCCGGACTCATTGATTACCCAAACGCCTCGTTTGCCGGACAAGCACTCTATTTCATCTGGCGCAGCCGCGCCCCTCCTTCCCGCTAACTTCGCAATAAATCCCGGCACGATTGCTCAAAGCAATTCGTGATTTGCAAAGTTCGTGGAGATATCCAAATGAGACTATCAGCTTCAATGCTATGCGCCGTTGCGCTCGGCCTTACCGCCATTCAACCCGCATACGCCGCAAGCGACGAAGATATCGCCGCCTTGCGCCAGGAAATGAATGCCTTGCGCGGCGACTATGCGAGCAAGATACAAGACCTCGAACGGCGGTTGCAGCAGGCGGAGCAACGCACTTCCGCGCAACCAGAGTCCGTTGTTACGCCTCCGCCTCCACCAAGCGCGCCGGTGTCCGCCAGCGCGTTTAACCCCGCGATCTCGGTGATCTTGAATGGCTCCTACGCCATGTCCGAAAACGATCCCGCCGCCGCCACCGTTGCAGGATTTGCCTTGGGCGAAGAAGGCGGACGTGCGGATCGCGGCTTTTCCCTTGGCGAATCCGAAGTCGCAATTTCGGCCAACGTCGATCAGGAATTTTTCGCCAATCTGATTGTGGCGATAGGCGGAGACGGTGAGATCGGGGTTGAAGAAGGTTACATCCAGACCACCAACCTGCCCTGGGGCTTTACCGCAAAAGCCGGGCGGTTCTTTTCCGGCATCGGTTATCTGAACGAAAAACACGCGCATACATGGGAATTTTCCGATGCGCCGCTGCCCTATCGCACCATGCTTGAAAACCAGTATGGCGATGATGGTGTGGAGTTACGGTGGTTAGCGCCGACGGACTTTTTTCTGGAGTTCGGCGCCGAATGGTTTCGCGGCGATGCCTTTCCCGCCGGTGGCGCAGACGACAATGGCGCAGGCACGGTCGCAGCCTTCGTCCACGCAGGCGACGACATCGACGAATCGTCAAGCTTCCTGGCCGGTCTGTCTTATCTGCGCACCAAAGCGCTCGACCGTGACACCGGCGGGGACATCTTCACCGGCAACGACGATCTCGCGATTGCCAGCCTCGTCTACAAATGGGCGCCGGACGGCAACCCGGTTCAGACGAACGTGACATTGACCGGAGAGTATTTCTTCGGTCGCGAAGACGGCAGTTTCAACGGCGTTCCGGTCGACTATGAGCGTTCGGGGTTCTACGTCCAGGGCGTCTACCAGTTCATCCCAGGGTGGCGCATCGGCGTTCGCTACGCCGGGCTCGAGACGGAGGATGCTCCGCTACTTCTTGCAGGTAGCGTCCTGGATGATTTCGGACACTCGCCGCAAGCAATCACTGCCCTGCTCGAATATCGCACCAGCGAATTCGGCCGCTTCCGCGCGCAATACACGCGCGATGACGCCGGTCTGGAACCAGATGACGAGCTTGTCTTCACTTACACCGTCTCCATCGGCGCACACGGCGCGCACAGCTTTTAAGGAACACCACATGCGCATTTTATTTTTGGCCACGGCCATAGTTGGCTCCACTCTCACTCAACCAGCCCATGCCGCGTTGAACGTCTTTGCTTGCGAACCCGAATGGGGCGCGTTGGCGTTGGAACTCGGTGGTGACAGTGTTTCGATTTACACCGCGACAACCGGCTTGCAAGACCCCCATCAAGTCCAAGCCCGTCCCAGCCTGATCGCCAAAGCGCGCGCGGCGGATATCACCGTCTGCACCGGGGCTGAACTTGAAAGCGCCTGGCTGCCGATGGTGGTGCAGAAAGCTGCCAACGCCAACATCAAAGCCGGTTCGCCCGGCTCCTTCGAAGCAGCAAGCGTTGTGCGCCTTCTCGATGTGCCCGC
>JANOFD010000420.1:0-5442 GCA_031413455.1 Rhodobiaceae bacterium | reverse complement strand
AAATTTTTCGATGCGGGGCGAAATGTTTACAAGGGGCAATAAGGGCAACTCTCCAACATCGGGAAATCTGCCACAGACTCAGCCACAAAAACGGGTTGGCAGATCAGCCCCATCAATTATTTCCGACGACCTCGTTGTCATCGGAACATTGACATCCACAGGCGACATTCAAATTGATGGGCGCGTGGACGGCGACATTCGTTCAGGCTCAGTGACGATCGGCGAGAAAGCAAACTTCGAAGGCGAGATCGTCGCAGAAGAGTGCATCATCCGCGGCCGCGTCCAGGGCATTGTGCGCGCACGCAAAGTCCAACTGTCTAGCACATGCCATATGGAAGGCACAATTCTTCACGAAGTCCTCGCCGTTGAAGTCGGCGCCTTCTTCGAAGGAAATTGCAGGCACAGCGCCGATCCATTGTCGGAAACTGCCGGCAAGCCCGAACCGAGAGCGACCTTTGAGCCTAAGCGGGATCTGGCCATGTCGGCACCCGCGCCCAGCCAAGCGCCGGCCGCTGCATCATCCGCAAACTTTCCTCGCCCGGTCACGCAGACTACGCGCACCACCAGCACGGGCAGTTTGCTTGGCGCGATAAAGTCGCGGCAATAAATTATTCCAGATCTTCAACAGGTGGCGCATCAGCGCCACCTTTAAGCCGCTGCGCCAGTGACGCCTGCATAAAAGCGTCCAGATCACCATCCAAAACGCTTTGTGGTGAATAACTCTGTGCGCCTGTCCGCAAATCTTTCACCAATTGGTAGGGCTGTAAAACATACGAACGAATCTGGTGCCCCCAGCCGATTTCACTCTTTGTTGCATTGAGCGCTTGCACCGCAGCTTCACGCTTTTCCAGCTCAAACTCGTAGAGCCGTGATCGCAACATCGCCCAAGCCGCGGCCTTGTTCTTGTGTTGAGAGCGGTCATTTTGACACGACACCACAATATTGGTTGGGATGTGCGTGATACGAATTGCACTTTCCGTCTTGTTGACGTGCTGCCCGCCTGCGCCGCTCGCCCGATAGGTGTCGATGCGAACCTCCTTATCGGGGATTTCGATCACGATGGAATCATCAACCACCGGATATACCCACACACTGGCAAAACTTGTATGGCGGCGCGCATTGGAGTCGTAAGGTGAAATTCGTACCAAGCGGTGAACACCGGACTCGGTCTTGCCCCAACCGAACGCGTTCTCGCCTTTCACCACGATGGTCGCCGATTTGATTCCGGCCTCTTCGCCCAAACTCTCTTCCAGCAATTCCCAGCGAAAATCATGGCGCTCAGCCCACCGCGTATACATGCGGAAAAGCATCGACGCCCAATCCTGGCTTTCGGTCCCCCCGGCACCGGCGTGAATTTCGACGTAGCAGTCGTTGCCATCCGCTTCACCGGAAAACAGCGACTGCATTTCCAAATCTTTGGCGCGCGCCGCAACTGCACGAAGTCCGAGCTCAGCCTCCATCACGAGCGACGCCTCGCCCTCGGCAGTCGCCAGTTCGATCATTCCGGTGGAATTTATGAAATCCGCATCCAGCGCCGAATGGTCAGCAATGGCCTTATCGAGCTTGTTTCGTTCGCGCATCATCTGTTGCGCCGCCGCAGGATCATTCCAAATCGCCGGATTTTCGGCCTTTGCGTTCAACTCATCCAGACGGCGTCGTGCAGCGTCCGGGTCAAAGATGCCTCCTCAGCAAGGCCAGCGACTGCCGGACCTGCTCAGCGATAGATTCCATTTCCGCACGCATGTTTCATCACCAAGCACGAGATCAAGGGCCGCGACTTATATCGTTGTGAGCGAGGTCGGCTCAAGTCCGTTTCTAGTACAGACCCCAGGCACCATTGCCTTGCGAATTCGAGCTCGATGTGTCTTCGGTTTCCACTTCCGTGCCCGAGCCCATTCCACCCCAGCCATCGCCGCGCGCGACATAGCCGGTTCCGGGCTCGGTACCGGCCTTAAAGGCTTCAAGAACCGCACCGCTCGCGAACGGCTGCCCCGATTTCAGATCCACGCGAACCATGCGTATGCCCGGCGGCACGCGGAAAGGCACCGAAGGCTGTTTTCCTACGGCATCAGTCATAAAATCACGAAAAACCGGGGCTGCGTTGTGTCCGCCGGTCTCACCGTGACCCAGAGATTTTGGCTGATCGAAACCAATATAAATGCCGACAGTCAAATTGGGTGAGAACCCGACAAACCATGCATCCTTGTAGTCATTGGTGGTCCCAGTTTTTCCCGCCAGCGGAACACCGACGCTTTTAACAACCATCGCGGTTCCACGCTCAACGACCCCCTCGAGCATATGCGTAATTTGATAGGCCGTTCTTGGGTCAAGAATGTTGTCCAAATCGCTCGCGACCATCGGTTCTTCTTGTTCGGTCCAGGCGGGAGCATTGCATCCTTCACACATGCGCTTGTCATGACGATAAATGGTTTTACCGTGCCGGTCTTGAATGCGATCCACCAACGTGGGGACCACACGCTTGCCACCATTCACGAAAGTTGAGTACGCCTGAGCCATACGCACAATCGTCGATTCCGTTGACCCCAAAGCGTTGGCCAGCACCGGCAGCATCTTTTCCGAAATGCCAAGCTTGCGCGAATATTCGACAACTTTCTCCATTCCAATGTCGGCCGCGATGCGCACCGTCATCAGGTTTCGCGACTTTTCCAGGCCCTGTCGCAGCGTTGATGGACCGGCGTAATTCTCATCATAATTGTCAGGACGCCACATCGGCAGGCCTTGGCCCTGACTTGCCACAAAGGGCGTGTCCAACACAATACTTGATGGCGTGTAGTCGGAGTCCAACGCCGCCGCATAGACGACAGGTTTGAACGACGAGCCCGTCTGCCGGTAGGCTTGCCATGCGCGGTCAAACTCACTTCCGTAATAACTGAATCCACCCACCAGCGCCAACACGCGCCCGGTGTGCGGATCCATTGCGACCAGACCGCCATTTGCTTTCGGCACTTGCCTGAGCATGTAAAGCCCGGTGTTTGGATTCTCAGGTGTTTTGGGCAGAGCCTCCACGTATATGACATCACCCGGCGTCAGGACTTCGGAGAGTTTTCTGATCTCTCCACCCATCCGCTCATCGTTGATGAATTTCTTTGCCCATTTTACTTCGGCAAAAGGAATTTTGGCTTCAGATCCATCCGCGAACCCAATTTTGACAGCCTCATTCCCCACATATCCGGTGACAGCCGCCAAGCGCCATTCCGTAACATCCTGCAATGACGGCATGGAGACCGGATCGGACATGGTGCGTTGCCAATCCGTCGTTAGATCAACGCGCGTCACAGGGCCGCGCCAGCCATGACGGCGATCATAGGCAATCAGTCCATTGCGCAGGGCCTTAACGCCGTAGCGCTGCAAAGTCGGATCGAAGGTCGAGCGAACTGCCAGTCCGCCCTTGTACAAGGATTGATCACCATAGTTCTGCTGGATCCAACGGCGCACTTCTTCCGCAAAGTACTGAGCGTCGGGTGATTGCGCTCCAGCCGGGCGGAAGTGGGGAATAAGGTCTTCGCTGACAGCTGTCTTGGCATCTTCTTCACCAATGTGCTGGTTCTCCGACATCCGCTCGATGACCCAGTTACGCCGCTCAATCGCACGCTTGTATTGGCGAACGGGATGATAATTGCTCGGCGCCTTCGGTAGACCTGCCAAATACGCGGTTTCGGCGATCGTCAACTGATCTAGCGACTTATCAAAGTAGTTATAGGCGGCCGCTGCAACACCATAAGAGCCGGACCCCAAAAAAATCTCATTCAGATAAAGCTCAATAATTTTGTCTTTCGTGTAGGCATCTTCGAGACGAAACGCGAGCATCCACTCTTTGATTTTCCGCTCAACACTCACTTCGCTGGTCAGCAGAAAATTCTTGGCGACTTGCTGAGTTATCGTGGACGCCCCCTCGGGACGCTTGTTGCCTTGCGACATGTAATTTTGGATGTTCGAGTACGCCGCCCGGATAACGCCGTTGAGATCGACACCAGGGTGTGAATAAAAATCCTTATCTTCGGCGGACAAGAACGCATCGATGACGCGCCGCGGAATTGACTCAATCGGCACGAACAGACGCCGTTCCTGAGCGTACTCTGCGATCAACGATCCATCATTTGCGTAGACCCGCGTCGTGATCGGCGGCTGATAATTCGCCAGCGATCCATAGTCGGGTAAGTCTTGGCTGAGCTTGTACAAGTACAGCGCTACGCCTGCGAAGACCGAGATGGATAACACCGCAGCTCCGCCTAAGGTGTACGCAATAAATCGATACATGGTCGTGAACTATCCTGCGCCTAACCTGCACGCTTGCGCGATTATAGCATGGCCGCGCCTAAGCGTATGCCAAAAACCGGCGCGCGACGAACCGCCGCCAGCCATTACTTGTGACCTTGCGCACATATTACGGCCCCACCCCGTCCATTTCAGCATCCGCTTTTTGTTCCTGACGGCTTTGCTTGAAATATTGATCAATGGCACGGGCAATCGCCTGCGCCATCCCACGCCGCCACCAGTTGGCTCGCATCGCCGACTCGTCAACGGCATTGGTAAGATAGCCCACCTCAATCAAAACCGAAGGCACATCAGGCGCTTTCAGCACGCGGAATCCAGCAAAACGATGGCTCTTTTGGGTGAGGGTTCCGACTTTCTGCAACTCTGGGACGAGTAGCTTGGCAAATTTCACAGAATTATTCTTGGTCTCACGTTGGGCCAAATCGATGAGAATGCTGCTAACAACGTCGGGTTCCTTGGTCAGGTCCACACCGGCAATGATGTCGGATTGATTCTCGGCATGCGCCAGCGCATCGGCCTCCCTGTCGGACGCTTGTTCTGACAAAGTGTAAACGGACGCGCCCTTGACCGAAGATCCTGGCGCGGAGTCCGCATGAAGCGAAATAAACATTACCGCTTTCGAACGCCGTGCGACCGCCACACGCGCCTTCAGCGACAAAAATATGTCGTGATCCCGCGTCATGACGACAGTGAATTTTCCTGTGGCCTCGAGAGTATTTCGAAGCGACTTCCCGAGCTCAAGCACCAGGTCTTTTTCGTACATGCCGCTGACCCCAGTCGCGCCCGGGTCAACACCGCCATGCCCGGGGTCAATAACCACAACACGTTTGCCATTGGTCAGCTTGGGTTCATCAGTACCAAGTTCAAAATCAGGACCAGTTTCGCCGGAAGCGGGCGCGGCCAGCTCAACACCGTTTGGCCAACCCGCGGTCGCCAGATACTTTGCACGCTGCGTCGGAACAATATCGAGCACCAGCCGGTACTCGTTGAGTTTTCCCCGCGGCAGCAAAAATTTGTTGACGATCGCTGCTGGAGAACCCAGATCGATCACCATTCTGCGCCGCGGCCGGCGGAGGCGGCGCCGAGGGCCCAGGGGCGGGCTTGCCTGAAGCCGCAGGCGGAGCAGGGGGCGCCGACGGTGCGGAC